>VGYV01000018.1 GCA_016872855.1 Planctomycetota bacterium | reverse complement strand
ATGCGTATACTTATAGCGCAGAGGGGGCAGGGATGTGACAACGAATCTGGGCGGGCAGTCGCGCGACTCCACGCAGGTGTCCCCTCCCCACTTGCTGGTCCAGGCTGCCCGCCCTTACTATATTCCGTTCGTAGTGCGGCCTTCAGGCCGTATCCTGGGCGCCAGATACGGGCTAAAGCCCGCACTACGAACCCTGTGCGGTTCCTTCCCCACAGACGGAGAGGCCGAGATGAGGCAATGGAGTCGCTGTGTGGTGGCGCTGGGGCTCTGCATGGCTACCGCGGCGTTCGCTGCTGGTCCGGTCACGGCACCCGGCGCCAAGCTGGAGAGGCTGGCCGAGAGCTTCAGGTTCACCGAGGGGCCGGCGGCCGACGCCGAGGGCAACGTGTTCTTCACCGACCAGCCGAACGACCGCATCCTGAAGTGGGGCGTGGATGGCAAGCTCTCGACGTTCCGCTCGCCCTCGGGCCGCGCGAACGGCCTGTGCTTCGACGCCCAGGGCAACCTGTGGGCCTGCGCCGACGAGAAGAACCAGCTCTGGTGCATCAGCCCCGAGGGCAAGACGACCGTCGTTGTCAAGGACCACGAGGGCAAGCTCCTCAACGGCCCGAACGACGTGTGGGTGCGGCCCGACGGCGGGCTGTACTTCACCGACCCCTTCTACAAGCGCGCCTACTGGTCGCGCGGGCCGGCCGAGCAGGACAAGCAGGCCGTCTACTACCTGTCGCCCGACCGCCTGAAGCTCACGCGCGTGGCCGACGACCTGCGGCAGCCGAACGGCTTGATCGGCACGCCCGACGGCAAGATGCTCTACGTGGCCGATATCGGGGCGGGGAAGACCTATGTCTACGAAATCCAGTCGGGCGGCGCGCTCGCCAACAAGCGGCCCTTCTGCAACCTGGGCTCCGATGGCATGACGATTGACGACGCGGGGAACGTGTATCTGACGGGCAAGGGGGTGACGGTGTTCGACGCGGGCGGGCGCGAGGTCGAGCGAATCGCCGTGCCCGAGCCGTGGACGGCCAACGTCTGCTTCGGCGGCAAGGACCGCCAGACGCTCTTCATCACGGCCGGCAAGGGCCTCTACGCCGTGCGCACCCGCGTCAAGGGCGTGGGGAGCCAGTGACGGCCCACCGTCAGGGCATCCTCTGCGCGTTCTGATAGACGAGCTTCGGGCTCTCGATGACGACTTTGCTGTGGGGGGGCACGGACTCGGTGAGCCAGACGTTTCCGCCGATGACGCTGTCGTGCCCGATGACGGTGTCGCCGCCGAGGATGGTGGCGCCGGCGTAGACGGTCACGCGGTCCTCGAGAGTGGGGTGGCGCTTCTGGCCGCGGACGAGCTGGCCGCAGGCGTCCTTGGGGAAGCTCATCGCGCCCAGGGTCACGCCCTGGTACAGCTTGCAGTCGTCCCCGATCTCCGTCGTCTCCCCAATCACCACGCCTGTGCCGTGGTCAATGAAGAAGCGGCGGCCAATCTCCGCGCCGGGGTGGATGTCAATGCCCGTGGCCGAATGGGCGTGCTCGCTCAGGATGCGCGGCAGGAGCGGCACGCCGAGGCCAAGCAGTTGGCGGGCGAGGCGGTAGGTGGTGATGGCCACGGTCGCGGGGTAGCTGAAGATCACCTCGCCCGTGCTCTTGGCCGCGGGATCGCCATCGTAGGCCGCCTGCACCCCCTCGGCCAACAGCTCTCGCAGCGCCGGGAGCGAGCGGAGGAAGTCCACAGCCACGTCCTCGCTCCGCACCTTGCAGTGGGTGCACACGCTGCCCAGGCGGCGGCACTCGTGCTTGATGGCCCGGTAGATTTGCTCGGTGAGCAGGTCGTACAGCTCGTTCACCTTGTGGCCAACGATGTAGCTGACATTCGACTCGTCCAGCCCCTGCTCGCCGAAGTAGCCGGGGTAGAGGAGCTCGAACAGAAGGTCGAGGAGGCGGATCGCCTCGGCCTTCGAGGGCAGAGGGACCACGCCGATGTGGTTGATCCCTGCCTGCTCGGTGTAGGTCTTGAGGATGGCGCTGGTGATGGCCGGCAATTCGCCCAGCCGGCGCAACTCTTCACGCATGGGCTTCACCCTGGAACGATAACTCTCGGCCCCGATTCGCCGCTATCCAGCATACCGGCTCGGCGGGAAAAGCTCAAGCGCCGGCCAGTTGATCCGCGCGCCAGACGGCGATAGAATGCGGGGGGTGGGGCGGAGTGGTCAGCGCGGACCCAAGGAGGACGCCCGTGAGAAAGGAACTGGGCCTGGTGCTTGCCGCGTCGGCTCTCTGCCTCGCCTCGTGCGCGGCGCCGCCGCTCGGGGGCGAGCCGACGCGCTCGGGCCTGCTCGTGCTGCTGACGGACTTCGGGGACCGCGACCACTACGTGGCCGCCATCAAGGGCGCCGCCTACCGCGCCAATCCCACGGTCCGCATCGAGTCCATCACCCACGACATCGCGCCCTTCGACGTCTGGGAAGGGGCCGTCACCCTCGCCCTCGCGGCCAAGGAGTTTCCGCCGGGCACGGTGTTCGTGGCCGTGGTGGACCCCGGGGTGGGCACGGCGCGGAAGGCTATCGCGCTGCGCACCGAGGCAGGCCGCCTCTACGTGGCGCCCGACAACGGCCTGTTGAGCTTCGTCGCACGCCGGGAGGGGGTGGTGGACATCCGCGACATCTCGCGCCTCCAGCCCCTGGGCCACCGCCCATCGCGGACGTTTCACGGCCGCGACCTCTTCGCCCCCGCCGGGGCGCTCCTGGCCGGCGGCACGCCCCTCGGCCAGCTCGGCGCGCGCCTGAAGGACATCGTGCGGCTCCCGGTCGCCGAACCGGCGCTTGACGGGGATTCCGCCATCAAGGGGTCCGTCCTCCGCGTGGACCGCTATGGCAACGTGGTCACGAACATCCCCGCCGAGCTCGTGGCCAAGCTTGCCCTGAAGCGGGGCGACCAGATTGACGCGCGGGTGGGCGATGCCTCGGCCCTGGCCACATACGCCACCACCTACGGCGACGTGCCCGAGGGCCACGCCCTCTGTCTCATTGACAGCCTGGGCAACCTCGAGCTGGCCATCAACATGGGCGACCTCGCCAAGCGCCTCAAGGCCCAGCCCGGCGCGCCCGTCGAGGTACGGAAGAGATGACCATGCGATTGTCCGCTCTGGTCCTTTTCGCCTGCGGTGCTCTGTCGGCCGGCGGCGAACTCCTCGTCAACGGCGGCCTCGAGGAGGGCTTCCGCGGCTGGCATAGGCTCTGGACCCGCCTTCCCGCGGCCGGGACCGCGGCGCTCGACACCCAGGTCCGCCACGGAGGCAAGCAAGCCGTTCGCATCGAGCACACCGGCCTCCAGGATTGGAGTTTCGGCCAGGAGCAGATTCTCTCGGTCAGCCCCGGCCAGCTCTTCGAGTTCCGCGCCTGGCTCCGCGTGGAGGGCAAGGGCAACGCCCAGCTCTGCGTCGTCCTCCGCGATAAGAAGGGGGAGGTCATTGACTGGGTGTTCGGCGTCCGCTCGACCGGGGCCACCGATTGGCGACACCTCCGCACCCGCTTCCTTATCCCCGCCGGCGGCGCCACCATCCAACCCCGCCTCATCGGCCACGGTCCCGCCACCGTGTGGCTCGACGACGCGGAACTCACCCTGGAGGGCACGATGGACGACTTGCGCGCGAAGAACCTGCCGGAGACCCTCAAGGCGGCGAATGCCGCGCTCGAAGTCACGCTCCACACGGCCGATAGCCGCCTGAGCGTCACGGACCGCCGGACGGGCCAGGCCTGGCAGCAGCGGGCGAGGAGCAGCAGCCTGGTCGTCTGCGACGCCAAGGCCGTGGCCGGCGGCTTCGACCTGCGCCTCCTCGACCCCGCCACCACCCAGGAGGTCACCACGAGCGTGCGCCTCGACGGCGACCGCCCCGAGCTGGTCCTGTCGCTCGAAGGCAAGGGCGAGATGCCCAGTTCCTTGCCTTTCCCTCCCCCCTTCGCCACGGCTAGGGGCCAGCTCCTCATCCTCCCCGTCAACGAGGGCATCTGCTATCCAGCCGACGACGCGACCCTCGGGCCGATGCACTATCACCTCTACGGGGGCCACGGCCTGTGCATGCCGTGGTGGGGCCAGACCAGAGGGCAGATGACAGACGGCAGAGGGCAGACGGCAGAGGGAAGCGGGGTGATGGCGATTGTTGAGACCGCCGACGACGCAGCGGTGCGCATCCCGCGCCTCGACGGCCTGCTGCACCTCGCGCCCGAGTGGCAGCCGCAGAAGGGCCAGTTCGGGGCGAAGCGCGTCATCCGCTACGCCTTCTTCGACAAGGGCGGCTACGTGGCTATGGCCAAACGCTACCGCGAATACGCGAAGAGGACGGGCCTCCTCAAGACGCTCGAAGAGAAGCGCAAGGCCAACCCCAACGTGGACCTGCTCATCGGGGCGGTGAACGTGTGGTGCTGGGACAAAGACGCCCCAGCCGTCGCCCGCGAACTCCAGGCCGCACGCATCCGCCGCATCCTCTGGAGCAATGGCCGCCCGCCCGACCAGCTCAAAGCCCTCAACGAGCTCCCCGGCGTCCTCACCAGCCGCTACGACATCTATCAGGACACGATGGACCCCGCGAACTTCGCCAAGCTCCGCTGGGTTCACGGCGACTGGACGACTGAGGCCTGGGCCAACGGCGACCTCATGCGCGGGCCGAACGGCGATTGGCTTCGCGGCTGGCAGGTCGAGGCCAAGGACGGCACGATGATCCCCTGCGGCGTCCTGTGCGACCTGCGGGCGCCCGACTACGCCCGCCGCCGCATCCCCGCCGAGCTGAAGACCCATCCCTACCGCTGCCGCTTCATTGACACCACCACGGCCAGCCCCTGGCGCGAGTGCTACGACCCTAAGCACCCCTGCACCCGCTCCGAGAGCAAGCGGGCGAAGATGGAACTCCTCCGCCTCGTCGGCGAGGAGTGCGGCCTCGTGTGCGGCAGCGAGACGGGCCACGACGCCGCCGTGCCATTCGTCCACTACTTCGAGGGCATGCTCAGCCTCGGCCCCTACCGCGTCCCCGATTCAGGCCGCGCCATGCAGAAGCTCTGGCACGACGTGCCGGAGCCCGTCGCCAAGTTCCAGACCGGGCACGTCTATCGCCTGCCCCTCTGGGAGTTGGTCTACCACGACTGCGTGGTCGCCCAGTGGTATTGGGGCGACTACAACAACAAGCTGCCGGGGCTGTGGGACCGCCGCGACCTGTGGAACGCCCTCTACGGCACGCCGCCGATGTTCATGTTCGACCGCAAGCTCTGGGAGGCGAGCCGCGACCGCTTCGTCCGCAGCTACAAGGCTATCGAGCCAATCGCCCGCGCCACGGGCTACAGCGAAATGCTCTCCCACCGCTGGCTCACAGCCGACCACGCCGTCCAGGAGACCCGCTTCGCCAACGGCGTGGTCGTGACCGCGAACTTCGGCGACAAGCCCTTCGCCCTGCCCGATGGTGTGTCGCTGGCACCCCTCGCCATCCGAGTTGTTGGCTTGCCGAAGGGAGACGACAGAGGGCAGACGACAGATGACAGATGACAGACGACAGACAGAGAAGCAAGACGCAAGAGCCGTGGATGTGCGCGCAGGCTGGTGACGGGCACCGACGAACGACTGGCCACTACGCCTTGCGGAAGCGGCTGCACCACTTCTCTGGTTCCGCCATCATGGCGCCCAGCATCTTGCCGATCTCCTCGCACTTGCACACCAGCGGGAGGTGCTCCCCGGCTGAGATGTACCCGCAGGCGAGAGACGTATCAAGGAAGTGCTGCGTTTCGGCTTGCTCGCCGTCGGCGTCAGACAGCTTGCTCACGAAGTGTGTAGCATAGCGCCTCTTCTGCCACCCCTCTGCGATGTTCGAGCCGACTGACCGCGAGGCGCGCCGAATCTGGTCGGTGAGCGAGTACCGCTCTTCTCTCGGGAACCGCTTGGTGAGCGCGAAGATCTCCTGCTGAAGCTCGAAGGCCTTCTTGTAGACCCTCAAGTCGCGGAAGCTACTGATTCTCTCGCTCACGGTCTCCTCCTCGTCTGTCTGTTCTCTGCCCTCTGTCGTCTGTCCTCTGTCGTCTGTCGTCTACTTCCCTACAGTGAACGCCACGGGCTCGCCCTTCGGGCCGACGATCTGGAGGCAGCCGCTCCAGTCGCCGCCGCCTTGAATCACCTTCATCAGGACCTTGTTGGCGCCGGCCTTGAGGGTGGTCTTGAACTTGTCGGAGCCGGGGTTGTTCCCGCGACTGGTGTTCACGCCGCCGAGGCGCTGGCCGTTGAGCCAGAGGACGAAGCCGTCGTCGCTGCCCAGCCGCAGCTCGGCCTCCGTCTCCTTCTCGACCGTGACCTCGGCGTACATGTAGCCGATGCACTGGTTGCCGCCCCCGAGGGCCTGGTTGAGGTTCACGATCCCGTCGTCGTCGCTCGTGGCCTTCTTCCAGGCGTAGTCCTTGCCGTCGAAGGCGAAGCCTTTTTCGAGATTGACCTCGGTCTCGGGCGGCGCGCCCTTGTCGAACAGCTCGTTCTTGGGGTTCGGGATGGGGCCGGCGACGGCCCAGTGGGCGATGAAACCCGGCGGGACGTTGAGCGGGAGGTCGGTGACACCGAGCTTGCCGAGCTGGGCGCGGACGGCCTTCCGCACGTCGCGGCTGTCGGTGAGGGCGAGGGCCTTCTTGAGGACCTCGACCTGCCGCTCCTTTGGCACCTCGTTCGGCTCGGCAAGGATGCCCTGAACCGCGGCGGCCGCGGCTGCGGCGACCTTCTGGTTCACGTCGAACTGCGCGACGGCCAGGTCGAGGGCGTCCTTGTGCGGACACCAGGAGAGGATGCCGAGGGCCTCGACGCGCTCGTCGTCAGTCTTGGCGGCCTTGAGCGTCTCGACGGCCTTGGCGGCGAGGGCGGCGCGGTCGAGTTCTTTGCTTGGTGTCGTGTCCACCTCGATGTCGCCGATGGCCCACTGCATGGCCAGCTTGACGTGCTCCTGGAACGTCTTGTCCTCGAACACGTTTGCCCCGTGGCCGTGGCTCTGGTAGAACATGCGGCCTTTGCCCCAGCGGCGTATCCAGCACATCGCGTAGTCGCGGTCCTTGCGCCCGCCGCGGCTGGCATCCACGCTTGAGAGGTCGAGGCTCATCAGGATGCGTGCCTTGCCGCGCTCGTAGTTGCGGTACTGGTAGATTTCGTCGCCAATCTCAAACGGCTTTCCGCCGAAGGGCTTCATCAGGGGATGCTCGGAGTCCTCGATGCGGGTGCGGACCTTCTGGCTCCAGGGGTGGCCGTTGAACCAGCCGTTGATCATCTCGCCGTACTCGGGCCAGTCGTAGAAGCAGTCGGCGGCGGCGTGGAAGCCCATGTAGCCCGCCCCGGCCTTGATGTGTTCCATGAAGGCCGTCCGCCACTCGGGCTCCTTGAAGAGTGTGCCGGTGGTGTTGTTGAAGACGATCAGGTGCCACTGCTTGATGCTCTCGGGGCTGAGGAGCTTCACGTCCTCGCTCACGACGGCGTTGTAGCCCAGGCCCTCGGCGATGGCCTTCATGATGGGGCTGCCCTTCTCGATGGCATCCCCGTGCCTGAAGCCCTTCGTGAGGCCGAAGATGAGGACGCCCTTCTTCTCGGCGGCCAGCGCGATGGTGAAGCAGCCCAGGACCAGCATGAACACGATTCTGCGCACATCAAGACTCCTAGCACGACGATGAAACCACCGAGCGCCCGTTGCGTGCGTGGACCTTTCGGAGTGCGGCGACGAAGTCGCCGCTTTGGCCTCCCGCGGAGCGGGCAATCGGGGCGCAGGCGACAGGCCGTTCCTTGTGCCGCTTCGCTGGGATGCAAAGCGGCATCTGCGATGCCGCACTCCAAAGACTGGCGCCACACTCCGGTGCGCTATTTCTCCCGCACGGTGAAGGCGATCTTCTCGTTCTTCGGGCCGATAATCTGGGCGCAGGCGCCCCAGTCGCCCTTCGACTGGCTCACTTTGAGGAGGAGCTTGTTGGCGCCGGGCTTGAGGGCGGCCTTGTAGCGGAACTGGCCGAGCCGGAGGCCCCTGGTGCCGATCTCCTCGCCCAACTTCTCGCCGTTGAGCCAGGCGGTGAAGCTGTCGCGGGCGCCCAGTAGCACCTGCACCGGCGTCTCCTTCTCCACCGTGACCTCGGCGTAGGCGTAGCCGCCCACGGCGTCGGCCTTGGACACGAGGTCGCGGAGCTTCACGATGCCCTCGTCGTCGCAGACGACGGGCTTCCAGGCGAGGGGCTGGCCTTCGGCCTCGAAGCCCTTCGCGGTGTCCACAGCCGTCTCCGGGGGATATGCCTTGGCGATGAACTGGCTATCCTTGTTCGTGATCGGTCCGGCGACGAACCAGTGGGTGACGAAGCCCGGGGGCGCAACGACGGGCAGGTCGGTGATGCCGAGTGCGGTGGCCTGGGCGCGGACGAGTTTGCGCAGGTCGCGCTTGGGGCCGCAGCATTCGAAGGCTTTGCGCAGCAGTTCGGCCTTCTGGTCCTTCGGCAGATCGGGGGAGGAGGCGACGGTGGCCTGCGCCGCGTCGGCGGCCATCGGGGCCAGCTTCTCCTTGGGGTCGAGGAGGGGCAGGATGAGTGAGATGGCCTCCTGGCTCGGGGTGGCGGCCAACTGGTCGAGGGGGTCAATGCGCTCATCGTCGGTCTTCGCCGCGCGGAGCTTCTCGATTGCCCGTGCCGCAACGACCTTGGGGTCCTCCACCTTGCTGGGCTCGACGGGCACCTCGATGTCGCCGATGGCCCACTGGATGGCGAGCTTCATGTGCTCCTGGTATTCGGGCATCTTGAAGACGTTGCCGCCGTGGCCGTGGGCCTGGTACATCACGCGGCCCTTCCCGAAGAGGCTGATCCAGCAGGTCGCGTAGTCGCGGTCCTTGCGATTGCCGCCGAGGACGTTGACGCTCGGGCGGTAGATGCTCATCAGGATGCGGGCGCGGGAGCGCTCGTAGTTGCGGAACTGGTAGATTTCGTCCGAGACCTCCCACGGCCCCTTTCCGAAGGGCTTCATGAGCGGGTGGTCGGGCTCCTCGATGGTCACCTTCACCTTGCCGCCCCAGGGGTGGCCGGCGAACCAGCCGTTGACCATCTCGTTGAACTCCGGGAAGTCGTAGAGGGAGTCTGCGGCGGAGTGGATGCCGATCCAGCCGGCGCCCTCCCGCACGTGCACGATGATGGCCTTGCGCCGCTCGGGGTGCGGGATGTTCTGGTAGACGGGCTTCTTCTTTCCTTCCTTGTCCACGTCCTCCCTGATGAGCTTGCGCTCGACCGTGGGGTCGCCCGTGGTGTTGTTGAAGATGAGGAGGCTCCACTGCTTGATCGCCTCGGGGTCGAGCGTGGCGGGGTCTTCGGAGACGAGCGGGGCGTAGCCGAGGCCCTTGGCGATCTTCTCGAGGATGGGGCTCCCCTCCTTGATGGCGTCGCCGTGGCGGAAGCCCATCGTGTGGCCGAAGATGAGCACCTTCCTCTCCGCAGCGTCGGCCTCGGACGCCACCCACAAGGCCGCTGCCCGCGCCAACACTACCGCCACCGCGATCCCTCGCATGCTCACGTCTGCTCTCCTTGAAGAAAGTCCCCAGCCCCAGTTCCAAGGGTCGTGATCATACAGCACAGAGGCACTGGGTTCAAACGAAGAGGTTCAGGTGCAATCGCCTGCCCCCTATCGGCTGGGTCGAGCGACGCGGACGGGGGAGAAACATTGCAGAGTTGAACAACTCCGCAATGTTGCTGCGCGAGCCCCACGTGCCTCGCTTGGCCTCACCAGTTTCCTGGGGGGAAGAACATTGCGGAGTTGTTCGACTCTGCAATGTTCCTTTTCGCGCAACGCGGCCCCTCAATGGCCTCTCCAGACTCTGCCCGGCCGGTGCTTGGGGGAGGCGTGTCAGAAGTCGGCGGCTTGGCGCTTCGGGCCGGCCTCGGCCTGGATGGCGTCGAAGAGGTCGCAGGCCTCGCGGTAGAGGCCGGCGCGGACCTTCACCTCGTCGCCGAACTCCAGGCACTGGTCGGCCTCCCTCGCGTAGGCGGGCCAGCGGGGGAGGCCCTCGCCGTTGGGGTCGCCGGTGCGGGCGAAGCGAGTCCAGCCCTTGCGCATAGTGGCGGAGAGGGCGCGGTCGGGCTCGGCGAAGCCTGGGCGGCCCTCGATGGTGCCGAAGATGTAGCCGATCTCGAGGGCATGAAAAGCGCCCAGCTTCTTCAGCCGCTCGGCCGGTGGCACGCGGGTGAAGTGGTAGAGGTAGGCGGGCGACCTGCACTTGGCCATCGCGCGGGCGAGGAAGCGCGCGGGGGCCACGAACGCCGCGACGCCGACCAGGCGGCTGAAGGCCGCCCGGGCGTCCTCGTCCCGTTCCGCGGGGAAGAGCTCGAACACACGGTCCGCTTGCTTGCCGAACCGCTGTCCCAGGAGCCACTTGTAGCCCTGGACGCGGCGCAGCGGCACCTGCTGCATGAACACGGTCCCCTCGTCGGCATTGGAGCCCATCATGAATGGCACATCGTGCTGCTTGCCGGCCGCGAAGAGCACGGTCGGGTCGTCGGGCAGCGCCCAGCCGTCCACGACGGGGCCGAACTTGACTCCCTTGCCAAAGAGCCCCTGAGCGGGCGCCGCGGCGTCGAGCACCTCCTGCGCTGTCTTCCCCCGCATTGCGGTCAGGGGATTGGCGGCGCGGGCGCAGCCGAGCTGTTCGGCCAATTGCTCTCCGATCTTCTCCATCGGCGGAAGTTGGTTCCACTCCTCGCGGAGGTGGCGGTTGTAGCCGTGGGCGCCGCCGCTCTGGGCGATGGCGCGGTGGAACAGCCCCTTGGCCAGCGGCGAGACCATCAGGCGGCACACGCTGGCCGAGCCTGCCGACTCACCGAAGATGGTCACGCAGCCGGGGTCGCCGCCGAATGCCGCGATGTTCCGCTGCACCCACGCCAGCGCCGCGATCTGGTCGAGCAGGCCGTAGTTGCCCGAGACCTTGTGCTCGGACTCTTTCGACAGCAGCGGATGGGCGAGGTAGCCGAACGGCCCGAGGCGGTAGTTGATCGTCACCAGCACCACCCCCTCGCGGGCCAGCCGCTCCCCGTCGTAGAACTGCGAGGCGCCCGAGCCGGTCGTGTGCCCGCCGCCGTGGAGCCATACCATCACGGGCAACCTGTCCTTCGGCCCCTTGGCGGGCGTCCACACGTTCAGGTAAAGGCAGTCCTCGCTCTGCGTGCCCATCTCCCTGCCCATGAGTGGCTTTGGCTGGGGGCACCAGGGGCCGAACTCGGTGCAGGCCCGCACGCCCTCCCACGGCTTCACGGGCTGGGGCGGCTTCCAGCGCAGGCCGCCCACGGGCGGCGCGGCGAAGGGGATGCCCTTGTAGACGTGCACGTCGCCCTTCTCGCCGACGCTCGCCCCGGCGATCGGCCCCGAATCGAGCTGTATCTGCGGCGCGGCGCATGCGGCAAGGGCCGCGGCAAGGACAGCCAGCCCAGTCCCCAGTCGTCGGCGAATCATGGAAACATGCTCCGATTGCTCCTCCCCTGCTCCTCATACACCACCCAATGCCTGCTGGTTCCACGGCAGTGTAGAGCCGTGCCTGCCGCCTGTCAACCCGCGAGGCGAGGGTTGCGCCGGAGGCCAACCGCCTGTACACTAGGGCAAATCCCGGGCGGCAAGGAGAGTGGAACGTGGGGAAGCATTGGACGGCGGAGCAGGTGCTCGACCTGGCTCGGAGCTTTCAAGGGGCGTGCGTGGTCACCGCGGCAGCGGAACTGGACGTGTTCAACGTGCTGCGGCCCACGAGGCAGACGGCGGAGTCACTGGCGGGCAAGCTCCGCGCCAACCCGCACGCGATGGCGGTGCTGCTCGACGCCTTGGCGGCGATGGGCCTGCTGGTGAAAAAGGGTGACCGCTATGGCCTCGCGCCCGGGCTTGAGGAGACGCTCACCGACGCCTCGCCCCGCAACGTGTTGCCGATGGCGCGCCACTCAGGCACGTGCCTCCGCAAGTGGGCGCAGCTCGGCCAGGTCGTGAAGACCGGTCGCCCCGCCCGCGTCATCCCCAGCATCCACGGCGAGAAGGCCGACCGCGAGGCATTCATCGGGGCCATGCACGCCATCAACATCGCCATGGCCCCGAGGCTCGTGGCCGACCTCGGCCCGCCCCCCTTCAGGCACCTGCTCGACGTGGGCGGCGGCTCGGGCACCTGGACCATCGCCTTCCTCCGCGCGGCGCCGACCGCCACGGCCACGCTCTTCGACCTGCCGCAGGTGGTGCCACTGGCCCGCAAGCGCCTCGCCGCTGAGGGCATGGCGGGCCGCGTGACCCTCGTGGCCGGCGACTACACGCGCGACAAGCTGCCCCGCGGCGCCGACCTCGCCTGGGTGAGCGCCACCGTCCACCAGGAATCGCTCGAGGGCATGGCCGCCCTCTTCCGCAACGTCTTCGCCGCCCTGGAGCCTGGCGGGCGCATCCTCATCCGCGACATCGTCATGCACACCTCGCGCACGCGGCCCGCCATGGGCGCGCTCTTCGCCGTCAACATGCTCGTCGCTACCGAAGCGGGCGGCACCTACACACTCGCCGAGATGTCCCACGCACTCAAGGCCGCCGGCTTCGTCCGCCCACGGCTCCTCCGCAAGGCCGACGACATGTCCGCCGTCGTCGCCGCCGTGAAGCCAACCGCCAAGGGCTGAGGCCCTCGCGATGCGAACCATTGCCGCCTGCTGCCTCGCGTCCACTCTCGCCGCCTTTGCCTCGGCGGCGGAGCCATCCCCTGCCCTCTCGCCCGGCAAGGAGACGCAGGTGGACGACCCGAAGGTGGGCGGGGGCTACTTCGTGGTCTACGTGCCGAGCGACTACTCGCCGCGCCGCCGCTGGCCCGCCATCTTCTGCTACCACGGCCAGGGCGGCAAGCCCACCTCCTGGCCCTTCAAGGACATTTTGGGCGGCAAGAGCTTCGTCATCGTGGGCATGGGCTATTGTGATGATCGCGACCGCCGCATGACCATGCCCGAGTTCGACCGCTACCTGGCCCGCGAGGAGGCGAGCGTGGCCAACGCCCTGGCCTGGGCCGAGAAGCGGCTGAAGGTGGACAAGGAGCAGCTCCTCGTCGGCGGCTTCTCGATGGGCGGCTGGATGGCCAGCTCGATGGGCGAGACCGCACCCAAGCTCTGGGCAGGCGTCGCCATCCTCGGCGCCGGACGCCAGAAGCTCGACCTGCCGATGAGCGACCCCGCCGCCGTCCGAGGCAAGCCCATCTACATCGGAGCCGGCGACAAGGACCCCAACTTCCCCCACGCCAAGAAAGCCGTGGACTTCTACACCAAGGCTGGCGCCAAAGTGACCTTCGAGGAGTACACCGGCCTCGCCCACCAGATGAAGCGGGACTCCACGGTCCTCCGCGACTGGCTCCTCGCCCGCGTCGCTGGCCCCGAGCAACTCAAGGCCCGCCTCGCCACGGCCCGTGCCGCCGAGCGAGCCGGCAAGCTCGGACGGGCCCACACCCTCTACTCCGAGCTTGCCGGCGTCTCCGACTCCGATCCCTCCTGCCTCGCGGCCGCGGAGGTGGCCAGGAAGCTCGCCGACGCCGCCGAAGCCCGGCTCTCCGAGGCCGAGAAAGCCATCGCCGAGGGCCGCCGTTCCGACGCCGGCCGCCTCCTCGCCCTTCTCGCCACCCGCTACGAAGGCTCCCCCTTCGCCGACCGCGCCGACGCCCTGCTCAACAAGCTCCAATCCACCCCGGCGAAGTAGCCCATGGCTAGGGCGGGAGCCGAACGTGGACAGGCACGGAAACACACGGACGAAGCAGATTCCCTCGTGTCCGTGTCAGTCCGTGTTTGTCCGTGTCGCCTCGTTGACTCGCGCGGCCCACGCCGCTACAATGTGCCGCCGCGCCCGAGAATCCCTACTCGACCCTTTCCTGCGAGGGCTGGCGTGAGCGGGCCATTCCAGACCTACGACGAGGCAATGCAGTTCCTCTTCCGCTTCACCGACTACGAGCGGATGGCGAAGCCGCGCGATGCGGCGACCTCGGCCTTCGGCCTCGCACGAATGAATCAGCTCCTCGCCTTCCTGGGCGACCCGCAGAAGCAGCTCCGCGTCGTGCATATCGCGGGCACGAAGGGCAAAGGCTCCACCGCCGTCATGACGGCCTGCATCCTGGGGCGGGCGGGGGGCCGCGTTGGGCTGTACACCTCGCCCCACGTCGAGTGCATCCGCGAGCGAATCGCGCTCAACGGCGAGTGGATTCCGCAGGAGCGGGTCCTCGCCCACCTGAACCGCATGCACCCGTATCTCCAGGAGAGCCTGAAGACCAGCGGCAAGTATACGCCGACCTTTTTCGAGATTTTCACGGCCATGGCGTTCGCCGACTTCCTGGAGCAGGGGACGGACTTCGCGGTGCTCGAGGTGGGCCTGGGCGGTCGGCTCGACGCGACGAATGTGGTGGCCGCGCCCGCCGTGTGCGCCATCACCCGCATCGGGTTCGATCACACCGACAAGTTGGGCGACACGCTGACGCTCATTGCGTCGGAGAAGGCGGGCATCCTGAAGCCGGGCGTCCCCGCCGTCGTGGCGCCGCAGGAGGCCGAGGCCCTGGCCGCCATCCGTCAGCGGGCGAGGAGCCTGAGCTCGCCCCTGCGCCTCGTTGGGCAGGAGATTGCGCTGGCGGGCGCAGTGTCAGGCCCGCTCGGACTCCCGCCTTTAGACGGATTGGATAGGAAAGGACCGCCTGAAGGCGGGACTCCAAGCGAGTTTACCGCGGGGAGCCGGTTCGTGGTTGCCACGCCCCGCCGCCGCTACCCCGACCTTGCTGTCCCCTTGGTGGGCGCCCACCAGCGGGTCAACGCCGCCGTTGCCGTAGCCCTGGCCGAGGAGGCCGTCGAGGCGGCGGGGTGGCCCCTCTCCCCTGCCCTCGCACGCGAGGGCCTGGCCGCCGTCCGCTGGCGGGCGCGCATCGAGTCCATCGCCGAGCGTCCCCGCGTGATCGTGGACGGCGCGCACAACGTGGATTCGGCCCGCACGCTCATGGCCACGCTCGCGAGCGAGTTCGCCTTCCGCCGCCTCCTATTCGTCATGGGGATGGCGATGGACAAGGACGTTGACGCCTTCCTGCGCGAGGTGCTCCCGAAGGCGTCCTTCGTGGCGTTCACCCGCAGCCAGAACCCCCGCGCGGCGCCGCCCGACGAGCTGGTGCGCCGCGCGCGGGCGCTGTCCTCCGTGGAGGCGGCCGCGTGCGACAAGCCTGGTGACGCGCTGGCCCTCGCCCGCAGCAGGGCCGAGGCCGACGACCTGGTGTGCGTGACCGGCTCCTTCTACATCGTGGGCGAGGTGCTCGACGCCCTTCGGGGGCACACATTGGCGTGATGCGCCCGACTATCGTTCTCGTCGTCGTCCTCGTCGTCGTCGTCGAGTCTGCTGGCCGCTGGGGCACACCGTTCGAGGACGAGGACGACGACGAGGACGATTGCCTGAACAGGCCGTGTCCGAATCGGCAAAGGTCGCGCCGTGACAACCGATTACATTCCCTTGCAGGAAAGCGCACGCCGCGGGCCAAAAAACACTTGCGTTGCCGAGGCCACAGGGCTATCATGAGCCACAGCACAGCAGCAAGTCCCAGTTCCACCCCGTCCGTGTTGGGGGATGGCTCGCATGCGTAGCCGTTTGAGCCTTGTGGCACTCGCAGCCTCGGTCGCTCTCGGCGACACGGTGGCCCTGCTCGACAAGATGGAGCTGGCCGGCAAGAAGATCGAGATCCTCGAAATCCGGGACAATGACATCCTGGTCCGCGTGGCCTATGGCGACATCGTGGTCGCCCGCGCGCGGGTCACGGCGATGAAGGTAGACTTCCCCGAGCGCCTGGCCTCGCTCAAGGAGCAGGGGACCGATACGCCCCGCGCGCTCTTCAACCTGGGCCGCGTGTGCGCCCAGCTCGAAATGCCCAAGGACGCGGCGACCGCCTACCGCGAGGCATTCGCCCGCAAGGACGTGCCCGAGGACCTTCTCCTCCCCCTGGCGGTCGAACTCGAGCGCTGCGAGGACTGGGCCGCGGCCAACCAGTGCTACGCCGCCTACCTGAAGCTCCACCCCGAGAACGCCGACGTTGCCGCGAAGGCCCGCGCCGCGGCCAGCAAGGCCGCCCAGGCCGTCCCGACGGCGGAGACCCCCGCCGTGGCGGACGTGAAGATTGACAGCACGCTCCCGCCGACGGCGCCCGGCGCGCGCCCCGTCCGCCCAGCGCAGCCCGAGGAGACGCCCACGGAGCAGCCCGGCGAGCAACCCGTGCAGCCCGAAAACCCCGGCGCACCCGCCGAGGCGCCGGCCGCGAAGGACCAGGAGGGGCTCGAGGCACGGGCCGGCTGGGCCACCGAGGCCTGGGGCAGCAGCGTCGAGATCAACGTCGGCCCCCCCCAGGGCACAAACGACAAAATGGTCCGTGTCTTCCTCGCCGGCGCCGAACAGGACAAGGCGTGCGTGCTGCTCGAGGAGGACTTCGACCTGACGAACAAGACGACGCTGACCTTCGACGTCTACAACTTCGCCAAGCAGTCCATCACCCTCGGCGTGGCCTTCACCACCAGCCCAGGGTGGAAGTTCTACGAGAGCATGCCCGTGATGGTTGCGACGACGGGCAACACCCCAAAGCCGGTCACCATTGACCTGACGAGCGACCGCTTCAAGAGCGCCGAGACCCAGTGGCGGCACAAGACGACGGTCCAGAACAAGCACCGCGTCGTCAAGTTCTACTTCCTCATCTACACCAAGCAGACGAATGCGTGGGTCTTCTTCAACAACGTCCGGTTCGAGCCGGCCGACGCGCCGGCGGCGCCGGTCCCCGCGGCCGGGCCAGCGCCCGTCCCCGCACCTGCTCCCGCGCCGAAGGCCCCTGCCCCGCCAGCCCCTGCGCCGAAGGCGCCGGCTCCCGACCCGGCCCCCGTGCCAGCCCCAGTCCCTGCGCCGGAGCCGGCCCCCGCGCCTGCGCCAAAGGCCCCTGCTCCCGCGCCGGCCCCCAAGGCGCCCGCGCTCCAGCCAGTGCCGGCGCCGGAGCCCAAGGCCCCAGCGCCAGACCCGTGAGCTGGCCTCCCAACCCGCCTGCCCCCTCTCGTTCCCACGCTCAGCGTCCCTTCGCCCAGCGCGGACCGGAATGAGAAAAAGGACAATTCACCGCCTCAGACAGGCGCGCAGAGCCTAGTTGCACACGTGTACACGTCTGCAATCAGGCTCCACCCGCTACTCAAGCGCACCCGCGTGCTCGGAGGCAGTATCCCCGACGGGCCACGCCGACTTGACTCTCCTGGCGGTTTCGGGTTTCCTAATGGCGGTTGCCGGCGCACGGCCGGCGACTGGCCGCTTCGTCCCCTGCCTTTCAGGACCCTGCCCGCATGGCGACCACAAGAGCAGTCGTCCCAGTCGCCGGCCTCGGCACCCGCCTCCTGCCGGCCACGAAGAGCCAGCCGAAGGAGATGCTGCCCGTCGGCCGAAAGCCCGTCGTCCAATACGTCGTCGAGGAGATTCAGCAGGCCGGCCTCACCAGCCTCCTCTTCATCACCGGCCGCAGCAAGACGGCCATCGAGAACCACTTCGACCGCGACGCCGAGCTCCGCCGCGCCCTGGAGAATGAGCGGAAGAGCGGCCTCCTCGCCGCCCTGGCCTACGAGGACGCGAACCTCGAGTTCTTCTACACGCGGCAGAGCGAGCAACTCGGCCTCGGCCACGCCATCTCGCTCGCCGAGGGCTACGTGCAGGGCGAGCCCTTCGTCATCGCCCTCGGCGACTCGATCATCGAGAGCGCGGGCGCGCCCTCCGTGCTCCGCCGTCTCGTAGACGCCTTCGAGACGGCGGGCGCCGCCGCGGCCATCGCGTTCGAGGAGGTGGCGGCCGACGACGTGGTGCACTACGGCATCGCCGACCCGGGCGAGGCGCTCGCGGGCGGCGACGCCTTCCGCATCCGCGGCCTCATTGAGAAGCCCTCCACCGCCGAGGCCCCCAGCCGCCTCGCCATCGCCGGCCGCTATGTCGTCGGCCCCTGCATCTTCGACGCCCTCCGCCGCACGAAGCCCGGCAAGGGGGGCGAGATCCAGCTCACCGACGCCTTGCGCCTCCTCCTCGACGACGGCCAGCCCGTCATCGGCCTCCGCATGCGGCCCGGCGAGCGCCGCCACGACATCGGGAACTTCGAGAGCTACTTCCGCAGCTTCCTCCACTTCGCCCTCGCCGACCCAGAGCACGGCGAAGCTCTGAGGGAGGCATTGGCGCAAGAGTCCAGGCGCCCCCCACGAAGGGGTCACCATCGCTCGACGATGCGGGCCGTCCCGCGGGATACGCTCACCACGTAGCTCAACTCGACCATCTTGTCGGCCAGCCCTATTCGTTGCCCACTGCACGAAAACGTAGAACGCTCGGGTGGGGGGGCTTCCTTTCTCTTGGCGCCGCAAGCACTTATGGTTGGGGACTCGCTTGGCCCGCCGTTTGCGTGTCATGGCCCGGGGGGTGTAGGCAAAGGGTTTGCCAGGGCGTGGCGAGGAGGATTGCGGTGCCTGAAGCGAGGGCATTGAGCGTCGAGGCCTGGCAGCATTCGTGCCCCCAGTGCGGCTACGAGAACGGCTTCCACATCAGCTTCCGCAGGCCGGTGCCGCGGGGTGCGGGGAGGGCGGCTGACGAGGAGGTGGCGGTGTGGCTCATCTGCCCGAGCTGTAGCGCGCTGTTCGACGTGGGGCTGCGCACGCGCCTGAGCCCGGTGGCGCGGGCGTGACGCGGTCAGCTCAGGTGGGCGTGGGCCGCGACGTTGAGCTTGTTGAGGAGTTGTGCGGCCTGGCGGTTGCGCGGGTCGAGCCTTCGGGCCTGCTTGCACAGGTCGCGCGCATGGTCGAACCAGCCGCCCTCGAGGAGGCTCCCGGCCGCCAACACGTAACCCGCGGCCGTGTTCCCACCGTACATCTCGCGCAGCAACGCATCGAGCGAGCCGGCACCGTACACCGTGTCGAGCAGCTTCGCGTTGTCGAGCAGCGCGCGGACGAGGAGGGGGTTGTCGCGGTGCTCGACGAGGACGTGGCGAAGGACGATGGTGGCTTCGTGGAAGAGCTCGATGGCGTAGGCGAGTTCCTGCCGGAGCATGCGGCGCGAGCGGGCGATGATCCGCTCCCCCTCCTCGAGGAACGTCTTGACCTCCTTTGCCGCGTCGGACTGCTGATGTGCCTTCCGGAGCGCGGCGTACTTCGGGGCATAGCGCTCGACCTGGTAGGAGTTCTCCTTGACCTTCATGCACTGGTGGAAGAGCGAGCCGACCAGGATGTCGAAGAGCATCGCCGAGCTGGCGCCCATCGCGTCGGCGCGCTCCCGGCTCCGAAAGAGCCAGTGGCACTCCTCCTTCAACTCGAAGAGCTGGTTCTCGACGAAGGAGTTGATCTCGTCGAAGGGGATGCCGCCCTTGCTGGCGCCCTCGGCGACCATGTCGTTGAGCTTCGCGCGGGCGCGCAGGAAGCGCAGCACGGTGCTAACCACGCGCTCCTGCTCCTCGCGCTCGCGCCGCAGTTCAGGCGTTGGCGACATCGCCCTCGGGCCTCCTGTCGGCCTCCCCGCTCATACAGTCGGATCGTATCACGGCGCGGGGGACGGGTCAAGCGCGGGAGAGGGGATGTCAGCGGGTGCGGCGCCGGCGGAGGAGGGCGAGGCCGCCGAGAGCCAGGAGCATGAGCGAGGCCGGCTCGGGCGAGGCGTTGAGCCGCAGGGCCTCGGCCCCGCCACCGAGCGCCACTATCTCGGGCACCCAGGGCCAGCCGAAGCCGGCATCGGAGAAGTCGAATGTGACGCCGCTGAGGTCGGTGTTTGTGATGCCGCCCGCGGCTGTCAGGATGTCGAAGTACATCCCCGGCGCGGCGGTGAAGGAGTTGACGAAGTCCATGTCAATCGTCCCGCCCAGGGTGGCGGCGCCTGCGACCTCGATCCAGTCATATTGCGTGCCCTGCCCCGTTCCGCCCAGTTCGGCGAGGAGGGTGCCGCTCTGCGTGTAGCCGCCGAGGATGAGGAGGTGCCCCGGGGACGTTCCGGCCGAGACGCCGCCGGCGGCCTGGATGTTCACGTTGCCGCCGATGGTGCCGGAGCCGCCGAGCCAGCCGCCTGTGACGGTGACGGGGCTGGAGATGCTGCCATTGATGATCAGGGCGCCCTGGTTCACTGTGGTCGGGCCGCTGTAAGTGTTGACGCCTGAGAGGATCTGGGTGCCGGGGCCGTTCTTGACGAGGCTGATGGCGTTGGCGGCGCCCGCGTCGCCGATCGAGCCGCCGAAGGTGGTCGAGCCGGCGGCGGGGTTCAGGGTCAAGGTGAGGGGCGCAGTCGGGTTGCCGTTGACCAGGGCGCCGCCCCCGCCGCCGCCATCGGCGAGCGACGCCAGGGTCTGCGAGAGGCCGTTGAGGTCGAGGGTGCCGCTGCTGGCGATCTGGACGGGCGAGGTGGCGGGCAGGCTCCCAACATCCATGCCCTTGAAGACCATGCTCGCGGCGCCGTACTGGTAGATGCTCGCGTCGAGGTTCGCCGGATAGGCGCCCACCGTGCCGCTCCAGCGGCTCCGCCCGATGAACGTCACCTCGCCGGCCAGCCCGCTGTTCAGCGTCCCTGCCAGCCCGCTTCCGGCGTTGTAGTTCTGGTCGAAGCCGCCGCCGATGTTCATCAGACACAGGCTGTAGTCGCCCGGGCCGAGGGTGACGGGGCTGACGAGGGACACGAAGCGATAGCCGTTGGTGTAGGGAGCGGCGGTCCCGGCGGGGATGGCCCCCGTAGCGTACAGGGTGCCGCCGCCAACGCTGTAGATGTTCACCGTGTGGCCTGTGAGCAGGCCGTTGGCGTCGGAGTCGTACGCGCCGAGCTGGGTGATGGCGATGGACTTGCCCGGGTTGACCCGGAAGTCGTAGCCGAGCGAGCCCGTGTGGTTCTGGTTCTGGTTGAACGAGGTGCTGTAGGCCTGGATCAGCGAGCCGGTGCCCAGTCTCAGCGTGCCCTGGCTGATGAGGGTGGGGCCATTATAGGTGTTGGCGCCGTTGAGCGTGAGCGTGCCGGAGCCGGCCATCGTGAGGGAGCCTGTGCCGCTGATGACGTTCGGCACGGCCAGGGCGTCGCTGCGGTTGAAGACAAGCGAGGCGTTGCCCACGACGGGGCCGGTGCCGAGGGTGCCCGTGGTGCCGCCGTTGCCGACCTGGAGGACGCCGCTGCTGATCGTAGTCGTGCCGGCGTAGGAGTTGGCGCCCGTGAGGATCGTCGTGCCGCTGCCGGCCTGGGTGAGGCTGCCCGTGCCGCTGATGGCGTTGGGGACGGAGAGAGTGTTGCTTCGGTTGAAGACCAGGGAGGCGTTGTTGAGCACGGGGCCGGAGCCGAGGGAGCCGCTCGCGCCGCCGTTGCCGATCTGGAGGACGCCCCCGCTGATAGTCGTGGAGCCGCTGTGACTGTTGTTGCCCGCGAGAACCTGGGCGGCCCCGCCCGACTTGACGAGCGAGACGGCGTTGGCCGGCCCGCCATCGCTGATGGTGCCGCTGAAGGTGGTGACGCCTGCGGCTGCGCCGAGGCTGAGGACGGCTCCGCCGACTGCGGCGCTGTTGATGACGGCTCCGCCGCCCCCACCGCCGTCGGCGAGGGAGGCGACGGATTGGGAGGAGGCATTGAGGTCGAAGGCCGCGCCGGCGGCGATTTCGAGCGCGGTCGCGGCCGGGAGGCTGCCCGCAGCCGAGCTCTGGAACATCATGCTGGCCGCGCCGTAGCGGTAGGCCGGACCGCCATCGTTGTTCCCCGGATAGGCGTTGGTGGAGCCCCAGCGGCTGGAGCCGATGAAGGTCAACTCGCCGTTCAGCCCGCCGTTGACCGGCCCGGCCATCGCCGCGCCCCAACTGTTGTAGTTCTGGTCGGGGCCGCCGCTGTTCAACAGGGCGATGCTGTAGCTGCCGGGGCCGAGCGACACGGGGCTGGCGAGGGGGACGAAGCGGTAGCCCGCGGAAAGCGGGGCGACGAGGCCAGCGGGGATGGTGGCCTCGGCGTAGATGGTTCCCCCACCCAGGCTGTAGATGCGCACGGTGTGGCTCGTGCCCAGGCCGTCGCCGCCGGAGTCGTAGGAGCCGAGCTGAGTGATCGTGACGGTCTTGCCGGCATTGACCTGGAAGTCGTAGCCGAGCGAGCCGACGTGGTTCTGGTTCGCCGTCTGGCTGATGCTGTAGGCCTGGACGGGGGTGGGGGCGGCGCCGCCCATCTTGAGCGTGCCCTCGCTGATGATCGTCGGTCCGGCGTATGTGTTGGCGCCGCCGAGGGTAAGGGTGCCGGCGCCCGTCTTGGTGAAGCCCGTGCCCGCCAGGATCGAGTTGATCGCGGCGTCCACGTTGGCGGCGATGATCGGCGAGCCCGACAAGGTGAGGGTGTTGCCGCCGAGCGTGTAGTTGGCGGGGGCGTTGAACGTGATGCCAGCCGTGGTGATGGGCTCCGCCAGCGTCACAGCGCCCGAAGCTGGGCCGCCGACCCCGAACGTCGCGCTGTCAGCGGGCGCATTGCTCCAGGTCTTGTATCCCGACCCGGTCCACCAGTTGGCCGCCGTGGTGTTCCAGGTTCCTCCGCCGTCCTGGAGGCCGCCTGTGCCCAGATCGGCGTCCCACGTCACGGGCACCGCCCACGCAGCTCCCGCGACAAGGGCACACACGATCGCGATTTGGCACAGACATGCGCGCATCGCGGCCATCCTGCCTCTGGCCCAGATTCACAGGTAGGGTGACTGTAGAGGGCGCCGGGCCGTCTGTCAAGCGCAATTCGCGGGCGGCATGTGGCCAGTGTTCGTAGTGCGGGCTTTAACCCGCACCAGTACGGCCTGAAGGCCGCACTACAGACCGGGGAGCGATGCGTTCCCCCGCAACTGATGCATTGCGGCCCGCTTGCGCGCCCGGCGCCCTTCTGCTACCATCTTTGGCATGGCAGAGCCAGCAGTCCTGCGAATCCTCGATGCCAATGCCAACCGTGCGCGCGAGGCGCTCCGCGTGGCCGAGGATTACGCCCGGTTCGCCCTCGACTCGGCCCGCCTGGCCGACGCGCTGAAGGGCCTCCGCCACCAGCTCCGCGAGCGGCTCGACGCCTTCGGCATCTCCGCAGAAGCGGTTCTCGCGGTCCGCGACACGTCCGGCGACGTGGGGACCGCGCTCTCGGCCCCCGCCGAGATGCGCCGCGCCTCGGTCGCCGACGTGGCAAAGGCCGCCCTCAAGCGCCTCGAAGAGGCCCTCCGCTGCCTCGAGGAATACGGCAAGACCCTCAATGCCGAGGCCGCCCGCGGCATCCAGGCCATCCGCTACGCCGCCTACGAACTCGAGCTCCAGCTCTTCAAGCTCCCCCGTGGCCGCCTGGCCCAGGCCCGCCTCTACGTCATCCTCGGCCCCGTCGAGGGCCGCGAGATTGACCTCGCCGCCGCCGGCCGCGCCGCTCTCCGCGGCGGGGCCGACATACTTCAGCTCCGCCACAAGCATGCCCCCGACCACGAGGCCCTCGCCATCGCCCGCAGCCTCCGCGAGGCCACGCGCGAACACGACGCGTTGCTCATCATCAACGACCGGCCCGACATCGCCCTCCTGTGCGACGCCGACGGCGTGCACGTGGGCGCCGACGACCTGCCCGTCCGCGCCGCCCGCCGACTCCTTGGCCCCGACAAGCTTATTGGCGGCACGGCCAACACCGTTGCACTCGCCCAGCGGCTCGAGGCCGAGGGCGCCGACTACCTCGGCTGCGGCGCCATCTTCCCCAGCCCCACCAAGCCTGACCGCGAGGTCATCGGCCCCGCCCGCTACGCCCAGGTCGCAGGAGCCGTCCGCATCCCCGTCTTCGCCATCGGTGGGATCACGCTCGACACCGTGGCCGAGCTGGCCGCCGCCGGCTGCGAGCGCGTTGCCGTGAGTTCGGGGATGCTCGCGGCCGCCGACATCGAGGCCGCCGCCCGCTGCCTGCTCGAGCGGTTGAGAGGCGAGGGGCAGCGTTGAGCCGCGCCCGTGGGACCTGCGGGACCGGTGGGACCCGTGCGACGCGTGGGGCCGCCCTCCCGCCTGTCTCACAAGTCCTACCGGTCCCACAGGTCCCACGCGCTTGCCCCCGGAGCGTTGAGGCGAGCCCCATGCTCGAGAACCGCCGTGTGCTGCTGCTGACCGATGGCCACCTGGGGGTGTTCACCTCGAAGACCGCGACGTGTATCCTGCGCTACCGCCCACAGGACGTGGTGGCGATCCTCGACCGCACCTACGCGGGGCGCGACCCGGCCGACATCGTGGGCGTGGGCCGCGGCATCCCGATTGTCAGTTCAATCGCAGAGGCGATGGCCTACCAGCCCCGTTCGCTGCTGATCGGCATCGCGCCCGCGGGCGGCGGGCTGCCGGACGACTGGCGCCAGATCCTCGTCGAGGCCATCGAGCACCGCCTCGACCTCATCAGCGGCCTCCATCTGATGCTGGCCGACGACCCCCATCTCGGCCCCCTGGCGCTCAGGCACGGCGTAACCATCCACGACGTGCGGCGGCCGCCCGACGGCATCCCGCTGGGCGCCAACATCGCCCGCACGCTGCCCTGCAAGCGCATCCTCACCGTGGGCGCCGACTGCGCCATCGGCAAGATGCTCGTGGCCGTGGAGCTTGCCGAGGCCCTCGCCCGCCGCGGCCGCGACGCCCGCTTCATCGCCACGGGCCAGACCGGCATCATGATCAGCGGCTATGGCATCGCCGTTGACCGCGTGATCTCGGACTTCGTGCCCGGCGCCGTCGAGATGATGCTGGTCGAGAACAAGCACCACGAGGCCCTCATCGTCGAGGGCCAGGGCACGCTCATCGAGCCCGCCTATTCGGGCGTGACGCTGGGGCTGATGCACGGCTGCGCGCCGCACGGCATGGTCTTCTGCCACCAGCCGAGCCGCAAGCACCTTCGCCACCACCCCGAGGTGCCCATCCTGCCCCTGCCCGAGTTCATCGAGCTCTACGAGCGGATGATGGCCCCGCTCTTCCCCTCGAAGGTCATCGGCATTGCCCTGAACTGCGTGGACCTGTCCGACGCGGCGGCGCGCGAGGCCGTCGCCCGTGCCGAGGCCGAGACGGGCCTGCCCGCCACGGACGTTGTTCGCTTCGGCCCCGAGAAGCTGGCCGAGGCGATTGAGGCGATCCTGTGAGTTCAGGGTTGCAGACGCGCCGGCCGCGGGTTACAATGATGCCCTAAGGGGAGCTTACCCAGCGCATGGGGGGCCGCGACATGGTGATCTTCTGGGGCATCTCCACGTGTGGGCAGGTGGACGTTGTTCCAAAGCGGTTCAGCGTCGCGACGGAGTTCTTCCACATAATGTACTTCCCGTTGCTGCCCGTGCGCAGTTGCGTGATCTTCGACCAACGCCCGCCGGAGGATGCCTCCGAGGTCACGCCGCCCGCCGAGGGCACGCAGGAGGCGCCTGCCGCTGCCCCGGAGGCTGCCAACGCCCCGGCCGAGAAGGAAATCCGCATCCGGATCCCGATGAGCGGGAAGTCGGTGCTGCTCGGCTACCTGAGAGGCTGGGGGTTCTGGCTGGCCGTGGTGTGCGGATTCCTGGGGGGGATGCTGTGGCTCATGTCCGGCAGCGACCCGGAGGCGGCTGCAATGTACCCCGGCTTCCTCTGGGTCGCGCTTGGCGGGTTCATCGTCGCAATGGCAAGCTACTACGGACCGTGGAACACGGCCAGTCCCGCGCGGGCGCTGGGCCTGTGCAAAGCGGCGGGGCTGGACCCGGCGGTCCTCCCGGACGAGTTGCGCCAGGCCGCTGCCGATCGGTAGACGCCGGGGCAACGGCATGGCGGCGTGCAGGCAGCGTGTTCGTTCGTAGCCCAGGGAGGAGCCAGAGAGGAGAGGAGGAGATGTCGAAGGCGCTAGGGGTCGGGGCGGCGTTGCTGCTGGGGCTCTCTGCACTCCTCGTTGGCTGCGGCGGCGAGGAGGGCGGGGCGAAGGGAAAGGCCGCCGAGCCGACGCCGGAGAGGACGTTCGCGCCCATTGGCGAAGGGGGAACCGCCGTGGCGGCAAAGACGCCGATGGAGGCCTGGCTGAACTTCAACGAGGCGACGTACACGGGCGACAAGGCGCTCTGCCTGAGCAGCTTCGCCGCGCCCGAGGAGGCGAAGGAACTCGTTGCCATGGGCGCGATGAGCAGCGCGGCCCTGTTCATCCTGCGGCGGGAGATGGCCGCCGCCTATGGCGAGGAGGCCCTCGAGGGGCACTTCAAGGGCGTCGAGACCAAGCCGTTCGACCGCAAGGCGCTCGAGGCCAGCACGAAGATCGATGCCGAGGGCGACAAGGCGACCGCCCGCCTCGCCAACGGCAACGTGATCGGCCTGGTCAAGAAGGGCGACGCCTGGCTTGTGGACATGACAAAGGAGGAATTTCCCTCGGCTGACGAGTTGAAGAAGATGATACAGTTCGACACGGCCAGGGTGTTCTCCGTCAACTTCGTCCGCCCGAAGGTCGGCACCAAGGGCTACCCCAAGGTCGAGGACATCCTGAAGGCTATGGAGGCGGCCCACAACGCGCGCATGGGGCCCGCCAAGAAGTAGGGCGCACCCTCTCCCTGGTCGCTCACCAGCCGTTGGGGACACACCCGCAGGTTGGAGGCGCTCGCCCCGCTATTGCGCCGGACACCGTGTCAGGCTAGAATGCAGGCGATGGCCGGGCCGGAGCGCAACATGCGAATCGGGATAGCGAGGGCACTGTCAGCAGGGCTGCTGTGCGCGGCGGCGCTCGCCGCCTCGCCCGAGAAGCCCTTCCCTGAACTGCTCCAGGCCGAGTGCCGCGCCCAGCACGAGCAGCTCGCCAAGGACCTCAAGCGCCTCGACTGGTTCAAGCGGGTCGCTCCCCAGGCGTTCAACGCCGAGGCGCTGGTGACAGAGAAGGACCGCGACCCAACGGACATCGTGCTGCGGCGCACGCGGGCGCTCCTGGCGGACCTGCAGCGCTACACTCCTGCCGACGGCCTCAAGCCGCTTGCCGCCGAGCTCGACGTGCTCGTGGCCAGGGCAGCGCCGGTGGCCGTCGGCTACGCCGAGGCGCGCCTCGCTCTCTACCACGAGGCGTGCGCGCTCCGGCGGAAGATCGCATTCGCCAACCCGCTCCTTGACTTCACGGCCATCCTCTTCGCCAAGCACCACCGCTCGCGGGTTGACCACATGTGCGACCAGTACTTCGGCTGGACCGCTGCGCCCGGCGGCGGGATATTCGCGCTCGAGGATGCCTTCGGCGCCGAGCCGCGCGTGCGGGACCTCTTGGCGGATGCGGTTGTGGAATCGGGCAGGCTGAAGGGCCGAAGGCTAGCCGGCGGCTCGTTCCTTCAGCCCGCGCTCTCCTTCGATGCGCGCACCATCATCTTCTCATACACCGAGTGCGGCCTGAGCGCGCCGAAGTCCGACCGCT
Organism: Planctomycetota bacterium; assembly: GCA_016872855.1. Classification (GTDB taxonomy): domain Bacteria; phylum Planctomycetota; class PUPC01; order DSUN01; family DSUN01; genus DSUN01. The sequence goes on along the minus strand of VGYV01000018.1, from coordinate 212 downwards.
GGAGCCCCGAGCGCTCCTATCACGTCTTCAGCGTCGGCGCCGACGGCTCACACTTGAGGCAACTGACCGACGGCGGGTGGAACGACCTTCACCCGAGCTGGCTCGCCGACGATCGCATCGTGTTCATTTCCGAGCGGCGCGGCGCCTTCGGTCGCTGCCACCCGCGCCAGGTGCCGCTCTACACCCTCCACGCGATGGACGCCGACGGCGAC
>VGYV01000017.1 GCA_016872855.1 Planctomycetota bacterium | reverse complement strand
TTTCACGCCCATTGAACCGCCCCGCTTCGGGGGCTCTACGCTGGGGGGCCTTCTCCCAGGGCTCCCTTCGGTCGCCCTGGGCTACGGCTCAAACGCCCCCATTCGGGGGCTAAACCCCAGCCCCCAGAAGATGTGGGTAAAGATCAGCCCTCTCCCTGGAAGGGAGAGGGGTGAAGAGCAGCAGCCTCTGACCTCACCGCAACCGGTCGCCTTCCCTATTGCGGGGCGGAGCGCTGAGCAGCCTTCTGGGCGGCGAAGAGGCGGTTCATGGTGGCGATGTAGAGGGTGCCGTTGGCGGCGACGGCGCAGCCGGGGATGCCAGCGCCCAGCTCGACGGAGCCGAGAACCTGTTTGTCCTTGCTGGCGGCGAGGGTCCAGAAGTCGCCGCGTCGGGTGCCGACGTAGACCTTGCCGTCGGCCACGAGAGGCGAGCCCCATATCTCGCCCTTCGTCTCGTGCGTCCAGTGGGGCTTGCCGGTCGCAACGTCGAGACAGTGGAGCGTGCGGCCGCAGTCGGCGATGAAGGCCAGCCCGTTCCAGACCGCTGGCGTGGAGCACGAGTGGCGGCGGAGGGGGTAGGACCAGACCTCGCCCGTCTTCGTCACATCGCCGGACTTCGTCGCGTCAATGCACTTGAGCCAGGCCTCGTCCTTGCCCCACCAGATGTCGCCGCCGGCGGCGACGTAGACGCGCCCCTCGTGGAACACGGCCATGCCCTTGATGTTGCTGGCGCTCACCTTGCGGTTGCCCATGTAGCGGTGGACGTCCTCCTTCGGGCCAGCCGGGTCGCAGTCGAATTGCCAGACCTTCTTCAGCTCGGCGACCCGGCCCCGGGGCGGCGCGGCGGCGAGGGGCTCGAAGGCGTAGCAGACGCCGTTGCCGCCGCCGAAGAAGACGAGCGGCCGCCCGCCCACCTCGCCCAGGGCGGGCGACGACCAGGTGGAGTGGACGATGCGGTGGCCGATGCGCTCGGCGTCGCCGGCCAGGAGGCGGCCCGTGGCCTTCTCGAGCACCACCAGGCTGGGCGCGTCGGGGCAGCGAATCTTGTGGTGCGTGCGGTCTAGCCCGTTGTTCGAGTTCAGATAGAGGAAGTCGCCGTGGATTAGGATCGAGGCATGCGCGCCGTCGTGCGGGTAGATGCCCGCGCCCGCGACGAGGTCGAGGAGCCAGAGGATGTCGGCGTCGGTCTTGCCGAGCGAGAGGGGCGGAGCGCCGGCGGGCACCATGTGCTTCGCCTCGTCCTGGTACGGCCCGTCGTTGCCGTTGGCCAAGCCGTGGAGGTCGAGGCAGGCGACCTCGTAGCGGTTGGTCATCACGAAGACGCGGTCGCCCTCGACGGTGGGCGGCGAGCACATGCCGGTTCGGGGCCAGTCGAGATAGGGGTCGGGCGGGTCCGCCGTGAGCTTGGGCACGACGAGTTGCCAGAGGAGCGAGCCGTCCTTCTCGTCGAGGCACAGGAGCACGCCGCGGTCGCCCACGTGGCGCGGGTCGCGGGGGCGCTCGTTGTTCGTGCCGATGAACACGCGGCCGGCGGCGACGATGGGGGTGGACCACGTCTCAGTGCCGAGCGGGACCGACCACTTGACGTTCTCGCCCGTCTTCGGGTCGAAGGAGTCGGGCAGGCCCTTCTCATCCGAGACCATGTTCCGCGAGTGCCTCTGCCCCCACTGCGGCTGGTCGCCGGCGAAGGCCGAGGCCACAAAGAAGGCGACGATGCCGAGCGCCTTGCTCAATAATGAACTCCTTGCTCTGCGCCCGTCGCAGGGGCCATGACCCTAGTCGAAGTGGCACCCCGTGTCAAGTTCGGCTCTTGACGCGAGCCTGGCGCCGAGTCTTGGGGGCTGCCTTCAACTATGCGCTCGTGCTCGTCGTCGTCCTCGTCGTCGTCGAGTCCGAAGGCTCTCTCCGCCATGAGGAGATTCGACGACGAGGACGACGACGACAACGACGACGATTCGCAACCCGAAGGCCAGGGGCCAGACCCTCTTGACGCACGCGGCGGAAAGGGCATGATCGGGGCATGCACGCATACGGCGATCTCCACGTCTACTTCGGCGACCTGCACAGCCACTGCGGCATCTCCTACGGCCACGGCACGCTCGACGAGGCGCTGGCCAACGCCCGCGAGCAGCTCGACTTCTGCTCCGTGACCGGCCACGCCCACTGGCCCGACATGCCGCCGCCCGATCCCCGCATCCAGCACATCCTGGACTTCCATCATGAGGGCTTTGCCAAGCTCAAGGCCGGCTGGCCCGCCGTGCTCGAGACGCTGCGGCGGGCCAACGAAGAGGGGCGCTTCGTCGTCTTCCCCAGCTTCGAGATCCACTTCTGCGCCACGGGCGACCGCACGGTGCTCTACCGCGACCTGGGGGGCGACATCCTGTATGCCGACGACCTGGCCGACCTGCACCGCCGGCTCCGCGCACTGGCGGCTCAGGGCAAGGCCGCCATCGCCTTCCCACACCACCTCGGCTACCGCCGCGGCGCGCGGGGGGTGAACTGGGAGGCCTTCGACCCCGCGTTCGCCCCCGTCGTCGAGATCGTCTCGATGCATGGCTGCTCGGAGGGGAGCGAGAACCCGCGGCCGTTCCTCCACTCGATGGGGCCGTCGGACTGGGAGAGCACGATGCAGTTCGGCCTCGCGCAGGGCCATGTCTTCGGGGTCGTGGGCGGCACGGACCACCACAGCGCGCACCCCGGCAGCTACGGCCACGGCCGGGCCGCCCTGTGGGCAACCAGTCTCACGCGGGAGGCCCTTTGGGAGGCATTGATGGCCCGCCGTACCTGCGCCCTGACGGGCGACCGCATCGCGGTCCAGTTCGCCCTCAACGGCGCGCCGATGGGCGCGGTCGTTCCGCTGACACGGCACCGGCATATCGAGATTGAGGTCGAGGCGGGGGGCGCGATTGACTGCCTGGACCTCGTGAAGAACAACCGCCTGCTCCGCCGCTGGTCCGAGTGCGACCTGCCGCAGGCCGCGCAGGGGTCACATCTTCATTTGGCACTTGGCGGCGAAGTGCGAAATGAAGATGTGACCCCGGTGCGCACGAAGCTCTTCCTCGAAGTCGGCTGGGGCGAGAAGCGGAAGGAAACGGCGTGGGACGTGTCCCTCGGCATCTCCGAGGGGCGCATCCTGGCCGTCGAGCCGCGCTTCCGGGGGCAGGAGGTCGTCTCCCCCATCGAGAAGGAGGCCGGCTCGTCCTCCCGCTACTACGCATCGCATTGGGAGCGCGAGGGCGAGCGGGCCGTGCGCTTCACCACGCGCAGCATCGGGCACCCGAACAACGTCGCGAACACGGCTCAGGGGATGTGCCTGGAGGTCGAGATGCCGCTGGGCGGCACGGTCGAGGCGGTCCTCAACGGCCAGCGGGCCACCGTTCCCCTGCGGCGCCTCGTCGCGGGGGCCAAGAGCGGCAACCTGGGCGGCATAGATTCGCCCGCCTGGCGCCTCCACCGCGCCCCGCTCCCCTGGGAGTTCTGCTGGAACGTGTCGCTCGACGATGCGGACGACGCCCCCGCCTTCTACTACGCCCGCGTCCGCCAGAAGAGCGACCAGTGGGCCTGGGCCTCCCCCATCTTCGTGCGCTGAGGCCATCTGCTCAGTGCTGGTGCTCGTGGGTCCAGTGACGGCCCGCGATGAGGAGGGGGAACACGATGTCGCCCAGGCAGCAGGGCACCCACACGGCCACGAAGAGGAGCACGAAGATGAGGGGGAGCGTGGCAAGCTGGTGCGCCGTCCCGAACGCGGTCAGGTAGAACAGCGAGGCCCAGGTGCTGAGGAAGACGTGGCCCGAGTGGGGAAGGCGGGTCTTCCTGCGCCAGACGCCGATGGCCATGCCGATGGCCGCCGCGGGCCACACGAGGAACCACTCCTCGATGAAGGCCAGGTGCATGTGCTCGCACATCTCGATGCGGAGCAGCCGGGCGCCCAGGTGAGGCAGCACGATGTCGCTCAGCGTGCCGATGGCGATCGAGCTTCCCACGCCGACCGCGACGGCCGCCGCCAGGCTGCGGCGGTAGCGGCGGAACATGGCCGTCGCCACGATGGCGCTCATCAGCACGTGGAGCGGGTGCAGGGTCTCGAAGACCGCCTCCGAGACGCCCTTGGGCACCTTGGCGAGGACGAAGGCGGCCATGATGGCGATGCCGCTGAGCGCGCCGAGCGCGGTGAACGGCACGTGATGGCGCAGCTCGGTGGCGATGATGCTTGGGCGGCTGCCCGACGCCATGTGGCTCTCGTGTTCCTCAGACATCGCTGGCTCTCATCAAAGGTCCAGGTCAGGGATGCCGTGGCGCGCCGGCCCGCTGGGCGGAACGGCGGGCGCAGACGACGTGGAGCGCATGGCACTCGCCGCACTCCTTCACGGCGTGGTCGGCGGCAAAGGCCTGCCAGTGGCGGCGCTGGTCCGGCGTCAGGATGCCCGTGCCCTTGCACAGCGGGCACGCGCCGTCGAGCGCGGCCAGCACCGCCGCGCGGATGAACTCCGAGCGGTTCGGCACGCCCTTCATCGCCTCGACGAGCGAGGCGTCGCCCTTGAACGTGATGATCTCCTGCTTGCCGCGCTTCGCCGCCACGTGCGGCCCCTATCGGGTCTTCGCCCCCCACTCCCTCCCTATTATTACAAAGTATTACCACCGTGTCAAGTGCACTTCGCCCGATGTGTCCTGAATCAAGGGTGCGCGATTGCGCGCCCCGGCCCCGGCCCGCTATACTGGCGGACGCACCACCCTGTTGGAGGACGATACGCCGTGGCAACCTTCCGTTGGCGATGGGCGGCCCTCTGCGCCACGCTCGTGGCCTGCCATCCGCAGCCCGCGCACGCCCACTGGCTCGACGACCCGCGCTACCCCGATTGGGCGCAGCGGGGACGCATCATCTACCTCGACCACACGATGGCCAACGAGCGCGACCTGGCCATCGTCGAGCGCCTCAAGGCCCAGGGCGCCACGCCCTTCATCCACGCCTTCACCCCCCACTGGCCCGACGACGTGGCCGTCGTCGCCCGCCTCGAAAAGGCCGGCATCCCCCTGGACGTGCGGGTCGAGGGAAGCCTGTTCTTCGAGGACGACCATATTGACCGCTTCGCCTTCATCCACGGCCGCTTCCTCCCCGGCGGCTGGTGGTACAACCACGCCTGGCGGACCAACTTCGACTGGTGGCGCGTCTTCCCCGAATCCATCCGCGCGACCACCCGCCGCCGCAACGGCGACGAGAAGCTCGGCTACGCCGGCCACCACGTGACCGTGCGCCGCGAGGGCAGCCCCCTCGCCCCCGAGCACCGCAGCGCCCGCGCCAAGCAGATCGCCTGGCTCCTCGCGGGCATTGACCCCCTGCCCGACGTGCCGATGCGGCCCTACGAGAACCAGCACGCCAAAGACCCCAAAGTGCCCTACCCCATGCTCGGCCACTACGCGGGCCTCTGGTACGACAACCCCGGGAGCGCGCCCAGCTACGACGTGGCCAGCCGCGCCGCGTGGGAGAAGCACTTCAAGGAGAAGTTCGGCATCGCCATCCCCGACCCCGCGGCCCACCCCGACCCCGCCGTGCGGCGCGAGTGGGCGCGCTTCTGGGCCGATGCCTGGGCCGACTACTATCTGTGGCGGCAGGGCCTCCAGAACGAGCTGTTGAAGAAGCGGGGCAAGCCCTTCTGCCACACGGCCGGCAACTTCAGCTTCATCGCCCAGCCCCACGGCGCCGCCGAGTTCTGGTTCGCCCGGCGCGGCTGCGTGGACATGTTCGGCCCCAGCGAATACGTGCCCGAGTGGTGCCGCGGCCGCTTCCACTTCCTCATCAAGGCCGCCATGGCCGCCAGCCACGGGCGGCCCGCCGGCAAGTTCTACCCCAACGACATGCAGATCGCCGAGAGCCTGGCCCTCTGCGCCACCAACACCTACCGCCCCGACCAGGCCGACTTCCTGGCCGCCAACCTCGACCTCTGGGCCAACGCGCAGCCCGGCGGCCGCATCGCCCTCCTCTTCCACGTCGAGCACAACCTCCTCGAATCCCACACCGTGGACCTCCAGTCCCTCGTAGACCAGATCACCGACCTGGGCTTCCCCTACGAGGTGGTTACAGAGGACGACCTGGGCGCGGAACTGGTCAAGCAGTTCCCGCTCCTCATCGTGTCGCAGACCGATCTCACGGAAGACGAAGTGGCACGGGTCAGCCGCTATCTCGCGGCGGGCGGGCAGTTGCTCCTCATCGGCGACTGCCTCATCGAGGGACCGAGGCACTACGACCTCAACGCTCCCCCCGCCTGGGCGCCGCGCCGCACGGTTGCCTCCGCCCTCGCCGGCAAGGGGCAGGGCCATCCCGTCCTCGCCGTGCGCGCGCCCTTCCCCACCGTGCTCCTGGGCAACACCATCGAGATGTTCGCCACCCCCTGCTTCCGCCTCGACCCGCCCGACCCCCACCTGCTCCTCAACATCCTCCACCAGCCGAAGGGCGGCCTGAACCTCGCCAGCCTGATCAACTACTCCGGCGGGGAGAAGAAGAACGTCGCCGTCCGCGTCCCCCCCAACGCCGAGTCCCTCCACGCCGGCTGGATCAGCCGCGACGGCGGAGGCGGCATGCTCCGCGTGGCGAACGAGCGTCTGGCTATCCCAGAGCTTCGCTACGGCTGCACCATCGTGTTCGGCAACGGCCGCGCCGCAGTCGAGCGCATCGTTCAGCGGAACGCGGAGCGCTTCCCGCTCAAGCCGCTGCCGCCCGACTTCAAATGGGTCTCCGCCACGAGATACGGCGGCTGGCACGGCCGCCAGATTCCGCCCGACAGCGTGCCCGAGGACAGGGTCATTTGTCAGCATCGCCTGGGGGCCACCGACCGCGGCGGCTACCTGTTCCTCGACGTCCTTGCCCCCAAGGCCGCCACGGTGGGCGAGGCCGCGAAGCTCGAGTTCCGCGTCCTCGAAACCCGCTACGACCACGTCGAGTACTGGCAGCTCATCCTCGAGGACGTGGCGACGGGCGAGCGGACCGCCGTGCCCATCTCCCTCCCCACCGACAACCCGCACGGCGACGGCGGCAAGCTGGCCGGCACCACCCTCTCGGCGGCCTGGACGCCAAAGAAGCCGGGCACCTTCCAGGCATACCTCGCCTACCGCGTCACCCGCATCCACCACGACGGCGAGCCATTCCTGGGGCCGGAGAGCGTGGCGGCCGGCTACAGCGGCAACACGCCAGCCAACCTCTTCCTCAAGAGCCAGCCGCTCCCCAAGCGCCCCATCGAGGACCGCCTGCGCGGCGTCGCCATCCAGGTGAGGCCGTGATCAAGACACGCCCGGCCTCGTACGTGTGGGCGAGAGTGGCCTTTCCCCCCTCCCCCTCGGGGGGAGGGCGGGGGTGAGGGTGCCTTCCGTCGGGTTGCCGCGGATAGAAGCACCCTCACCCCACCCCTCTCCCCAAGGGAGAGGGAGCGAGGCCATCTCCCCAAGGGAGAGGGAGCGATGCCCTCTCCGGGCCGAACACGTACCCAAACTCGGTTGGGCGTCTGTGTCGGGCTTGTGGCCCGACGGGAGCCGCGCTATAATGCGGGAGTCGCGCGACAAGAGACGAACCTTCACCCGGGAAAGGATGATAGCATGGCGGAAGGCGTGCTGGCGGTGACGGATGCGACATTCGAGGCCGAGGTGCTCCAGGCCGAGTTGCCCACGGTGGTGGACTTCTGGGCCGAGTGGTGCGGCCCGTGCCGAAAGGTCGGCCCAATCATCGCCGAGCTCGCCGCCGAATACGCGGGAAAGCTGCGTTTCTGCAAGGTGGATGTGTCCGAGAACACTGACTACGCCGCCAAGTACGGCGTCCAGTCCATCCCAAACATCATCCTCTTCAAGGGCGGCAAGGTGGTGGACAGCGTGATTGGCGCGCGGCCCAAGGCCGACCTCAAGGCCTGGATCGACTCGAACCTCTGATCCCCATCAACTCGTCCACGGCCTGGCCGATGTCGCGGCGGCGCATGAGGGCCTCGCCGACGAGGATGGCGTGCGCGCCCCAGGCGGCGACGCGCTCGACGTCGGCGTGGGTGCGGATGGCGCTCTCGCTCACGATGAGCTTTCCGGGCGCGATGCGGGCGGCGAGGCGGCGAGTGGTCTCCAGCTTCGTCGTGAAGGTGTGCAGATCCCGGTTGTTGATACCCACGATGTCGGCCCCGGCGTCGAGAGCGGCCTTGAGGCTGCTCAGGCAGTGGCACTCGACCAGGCAGGGGAGGCCCAGCCCCCGCGCCTCCGCGAGCATGGCCCGCAGCCCCTTGCTCCCGAGGGCCTCGGTGATGAGCAGCGCCGCGTCGGCCCCCGCCGCACGCGCCTCGACGAGTTGGTAGGGGTCGAGCAGGAAGTCCTTCCGGAGCACTGGGATGCCCACGGCCCGCCGCACGTGGCGCAGGATGGCCAGCGAGCCGCCGAAGAACCGCTCGTCCGTGAGCACGGAAATGGCCGCGGCGCCGTGGGCCTCGTAGGTGCGGGCGATGCGCGTGGGGTGGAACGCGGGGCGGATGAGGCCGGCGGAGGGGGACTTGCGTTTGATCTCGGCGATGAGCGCAACGCCGTCGCGAGCGTGGGCATGCCGGAGCGTCGCCGCGAAGTCGCGGGCCGGCGGCGCTTTCGCCAGTGCCGCCTCCAGCGCGGCCAGGGGCCGTCTGGCCTTTGCCGCCGCAACCTCGCCCCGCTTGTGCGCCAGTATCTCTTCCAGTATCCTGTGCAGCATCCGGCTCTCCGCCTCACTGGGCCGCACGCCGCCACCGACTTTGCGTCGGTGGGGCGAAGGATTGGCCACTACGCCGCGCCCCACCCCCAACCCCCCTCCCTCTCAGGGAGGGGGCAGGGGGAGGGTTGGCCACCCGGTAGAGCCCAACCATCGTCCCACTGGGGCAAGCCCAGTGCCGACGGAATTGTAGCGGCGGCGGTCGAAGGAATCAAGGAGCGAAACCCGTCGCGGCGAGCGGTTGTAGTATCCTGTGAGGACAGGCTCGCGGGACCCTTGACACCGAGGAGACACCGATGCGCAGGCGCATGTGCGGGGGCGTTGTGGCCGTTCTGGCGCTGGCGGCAGCCGCGGGCCGGGGCGGCGACCTGGCGGGCGTGGTGCCCGAGGACGCCTTGTTCTACATCGAGGTGAGCGACCCGAAGGGCCTCTGGGCCGACTTCGAGCAGTCGGGCCTCCGCGACATCTTCCGCGCCGTGCCCCAGGCCGAGCTTCAGCTCGGCATCGCCAGCGCCGTCGTCCGCGCCGTCGCCCAGCAGCGCCTGGGGCTGCCCTGGGACGATTTCTGGACCAAGTTCGGCTCGCGCCTCGGCCTCGTTGTGGCCGAATCGGGCGGCGCTGCTCGCATCCCCGTCATCCTGCTCGACGCCTCGGAGACGAAGGACGAGTTGAAGAAGCTGCTGGCCGGCACGGTGGAGCCGGCCCTGACAAAGGCACCCCCGGGCAAGGGCGCGCCGCCGGCCATCGCCGACGAGGCGCACGGCGACGTGGCGCTCCGCGTGATCAAGGGGCCGGGCGGCGGCCTCGCCTACGGCTTCGTGGGCGACGCCCTGGCCATCGCCGAGCCGGCCGCGCTGAAGAAGCTCATTGACGCCCGCGCCCGCCGGTCGCTGGCCGCCAACGAGGCATTCCAGAAGGTGCGCAAGGCCGCCGCAGCCCCCAAGGGGGTCGTGGCCTACCTCAACTTCGCCCAGGTGCTCGCCGAGCACAGGCCCGTGCTCGACGGCAACCCCGACCTGCGGCGGCTCTTCGACGCCGTCGGCCTCACCACCGTCCAGTGGGTGGCCGTCGCCTCGGCCTTCGACGGCCGCGGCGTGCGCGACAAGCTGCACCTCCACACCGGCGAGAAGAAGCTCGGCCTCGTCCGCCTCCTCGGCAAGCTCACGCCCGGCACCTCCGCCGCCGCACAGGTCCTCCCCAAGGAGTGCCCGCTCCTGGTGTCGCTGAACTTCAAGGACGGCCCGGAGCTCTGGCAGGCCCTCGTGAAGTTCGTCGAAGAGGCCGGCCAGGGCGAGGGACTGGCCAAGCTCGACGAGGGGAAGCAGAACCTCAAGCTCCAGTTCGGCATCAACCTCGACGACGACTTCGTGGCCGCCCTGGGCGGCGAGGTGTTCCTGGCGGCGAACCCCGACTTCGTGGCCGAGTTCGCAGCCAAGCGCCGCGCGCCCGAGAACAAGGACTTCGCCTTCATCCTCGGCGCCCGCGTGGCGAAGCCCGACGCCATCAAGACCACCATCCACCGCCTCATGGCCGGCCAGCCAGGCGTCGCGCCCGCCGTCGAGCGCAAGACCGAGGCATACCAGGGCGTGGACATCCACACCCTCGTCCTCCCCGACGCGGCGAACCAGCCGGCCTATGCCTTCGTGGGCGAGTTCTTCCTCGCCGCGAAGAATGCCGCGGTCCTGCGCCAGTGCGTGGACGCCCAGAAGGACCCGGCGAAGGCCCTCGCGGCCAGCCCCCGCTTCCGCAACGTGGCCGACCCCATGCCCCTGAAGCACCACGGCATCGTCTACGCCGACCTCCAGAGCCTCCTCGAGGCCATCCTCACGGCGGGCAAGGAGCCGGCGGAGGGCCAGCCCGTGGGCCCGATGGTCCAAGTCCTCGGCCAGCTCGCCGGCCAGCTTCGCGGCGCCTGCGCCACCCTCTCCGCCGACGAGAACGGCATCACACTCGAGATCTACACCAGGTCGGGAGTCCTCCCCATCCTCGGCGTCGTGGCGGGTGTCGCCCAGCGCCGCGCTGCCGCCGGTCCACCGCCTCCGCCCATCCCCAAAGGCCCCAAGCCCACCGATTTCTGAGGAGGGCGCTCCGCGCAAGCCGGCCCCTTGGCGACCGCGCAGCGCCCTATGTGACACCCGATCGCCCCACGTACCCACCCTCTCCGAGGGCAGGGAGTGGGGCCCCCGGGTAACCATGGGGCCGCCGTGGCTTCGCTACATGTGCGGCACTAGACAGCGGATGTGGAACAGGCCATGCTGGCAACTGCCGCCGGCTTCCAGGAAACTGCCTTCCACGAAGAACCCCGAGCACCCACCCCTCTGCGCTAATTTCCAGAGCTGATCGCGCTCCGAAGTGTGCATCACGCCCTCTACCACAACTTGCCATCCGTTACGCGCGCACTGCTCAAACACATCGATCAGAACGTCCGTGGGTGCCCACCCTCTTTCCAGCGGGTCATCCGGCGATCTTCCCTCGACGAAGCTCCGGAAGTAAGGGTACTCCACTTTGACAAAGGCTGGAGATAGACCAACGCGTTGCAGCGATAGCAGGTTCATTGCGAGGTCGCAGGCGAAAGCAGTGCCGTCAAGGTTGTCGCGGAGCCAGGCTGCGCCTCCCAAGTGATCCGGGCCGCTGGCGCTGGAATCGATCTCCACGACCACCCTGAGCTCGCCGTGAGACCTCAAGAGCCTGGGCAACATGTGAAGCCAGGGAGCTGCCGAAAGCACAGGAGAGCCGACGTTCACGAAAGCATTCACCCTATGGGGGCACGTGCCCCCCCGTACGAGGTTCTGCGCTTCAACGAGCTGCTTTGCCAGCAGCAGGAGTGCGAGGTTCAGGTCAAGTTCCGGGACAAAGGCGCTTGCTACATCCTCGAGGTTTGTGAATTGGTCGGTAAGCGCCTCTGTGCCAAATGGCTCCGATGTCTGGGTCTCGGTGGAAGGGCCCGTAATGCGGCATATGGGCAGGTTCTTGTCGGAGACGGCCCTGGCGATGGGTTCGCGGCCGGCGAAGAGGCGTCGGAGCAGACTCGATGCGTGGGTGCCCCAACTCGCCGCTGCAAGCGGGTCGTACTCGCAGGAGACCTCGATTGGGGCAATGCTGGCAGCGCCCCACCCGCGCCACTCGTGCGGCCTAACGGTGACGCGCGCTGAGAGAGTGGCCGCCTGAGGCACGTTTGGGACAATACGCCACCGGCGGACCAGGATCTCGGGTCGGTTCCTGTGCTGCAGGTACGGGTAACGGACGTCGATCCCGGGAAGCGGAGCCGCGGGGTCCTCCGTCTCTGTGCCACCAAGATAGCTCTCCCATCGCATCGCCGGTGGCCCCTGCGTCGTCTTCAGCGACACACCCACCTGGATGGTGAGGTGGGCCGGCGGCTCCACCCCCCCACGTGGGCACGCCATGAGGACGTAAAGGCTGGGCTGTTCGTTGGTGGTGAAGCAGTCGCCGCAGACCTCAACACCCCAGTAGGCTGCGACCTCCAAACGCGGTCTAAGACCCTCCTGCTCCAAACGCAGGACTCGGACGTGGGACAGGGCTTTCAGCCTGTTCTGTTGGTGTCTGGCGCGCGCGACATCGAATGCCACCTCTGCGTGGAGGGTATCATACAGTCCGGGTTCGGGCTGGAAGTCGAGGTGCGGCATGAACGCAAACGGCATGGCATGACCCCTTCTTGGATGTGCCAACGAGACGATGCTCGGAGGGGATACACGGATGGGGGCGGGGCGCGCCTACCGGCTCGGAAGCCGCTAGCCTGTTCACTACAGGCTCTCCGCGACGCGACTACGCCCGAGCCGGCCGCTGTATGCCATTCACCCATCGCCGGCGTTCGGCACACCGGCACCTCCAGAGCGCTACGTATCGCTCGACCCGCGCGCCATCGCAGACGGGAACACTCAGCAACGCGCTACTGTCGGTTGCTCACTGGGCGGCCACAGCAACTCGTCCAGGAAGTCCTCCGGATGCAGGCGAGCGTATCCCTGCACGACGGCATCGAGGCGAAACTCGCGCGAGCCCTCGCGAGGCGCTGAGAGCATGGCGTAGATGGAATCCGACTCCATCTCCCATTCGGTCATCCCGAGCAACTCCGAGCGGCGCTTCGTCTCGTCGCAGGAGGGCGCCTCGGGGTACCTCAGCGTATGCTGCTTGCCGCCGCCGTAGGTCCGGATGGTCACGGGGCTCTTGTACCGCCGCGGACCAACCTCATCATCGCAGTAGGCGCGGAAGTCGAGCATCCGGCACAGGATCTCGGATGGGTCGGTTTCGCTGGGAACGAGGTGCACATTCCGCAGAACCCGTCGGACGCGGTCAATGTGCGCTTCCTCCATCAGCACGCGCTGGTCAATCGGGTTGAGCAACGGCGCCAGCCCAATGAGCACGGGTCTCAATGCATCGCTTGAGACACTCTCCTCCCGGTAAGGAGCCAGGAATCGCCGAAGAGGCGCTACCTCGTTCCGGCGTGAGGGATCAGCGACACAGCGGATGGCATCGAGCGAGTCCAGGGCGCGGCCCCGCTCCGACCGTGGTTCGCACGTGTTCGCCGATGAGAGGCATGCGACGGCCGTCTTCAACGTGTCGTTGAAAAACTGCCACCGTTCCCCCCCCTCCAAATCGCCCGCCAGTTGTTCGACGAAGGCTCTGCCCGTGTAGTCGAGAGACAGGTCTCCTGCCAAGCAGAACATCCCCAGAGGGCCATTGGCGTCCCACTTGTAGGAGACGCGCTTCTGCAGTGGGCTGGACGCATCCTGCGCTCGCAGTGGTTGCACGCTCACCAGACCAGTGTGATATCCCTGTCCCGCAAAGTACTTGTGGAAGGGATCGTAGCTATCGTCTCCGTCGGGCAACTCATCAGGGAGGAATGCCACGATGGGGCACTTGGGCAGTTCTCCTGGGTGCGAACGCAGCCAGACGATGTACCGCCTGACGAGTGACTCTGACTCACCCAGCACTACGACCCGGACTAGCTGCTGGTCCCCTCCGGCGCCGTTGGTAGTCAGGCGCGACGCCTCCCCCAGTGCGCTGTGCGTGGCCACGTCAGCATGGAACAAGCCGCTGCTCCCTCCCCACTTCGCAGTTGAGTACGTCTCGACGATCTTCTGGAGCGACTTCGCCCCCCGATCGCCATGAGGGCCCACGGTTTCCCTCAATCGCCTCACCAACTCCGAGGACACCTTGGGCGCCTCCCACCATGAATCTCTGACGTGGCGATAGGGGAGCCGCAGAATCCGAGAGACGCTCCAGAGGTGCCGCGCGTCCTGGACGACGCTTCGCCAGACGGCCGTTACCACGGCGCCCGTGCTCAGGCGGATCATGGCCAGTTTGAGCGCGCAGACGTGGCACGCAAGGGCCGCGTTCAACTCAGTGGTCATGAACGCGCGGGCGACCAGAAGGCATTCGGGGACCTCACCCTCGGGCCTTGCGGCCCGGCAGGCCTGACACAGGCGCGGGGCCTCCTTGTCGTCAGATGACACAAGGTCCCCCTCAAGCTTGTCCAGCCTTCGGATCCAAACGCGCGCCGAGTCCGCGGTGCCCGTGGCCTCACCTGAAGACGCTTGAGGCATGATCAGAGGTCCCCCTCGTGTCCTGGCTGCCAGTAGCCACCCCGCAATCCCCAAGGCGTCACAACCTCAGGCTGAAGCCCCTGCTTCTTCAGGGCGGGCAACCGCGGCAGCTCGGTGCGAAGCTGCGAAGCCATTAGTATATCAGGAACTCCCCAGTGAGTCAATCGCCGGCGCCCCATGGGGCAGCGGACTCCATCGAGGGGGCGCTGACGAGTTATCGGGCCCGGAGGTGACACTAGAGGGGAGATCGCGCAGGGTGAGGGTCGGCGCTGGGTCGTCGAGGACACTGCTCGTCCCACCTCAGTCAGCGGGTGAAAACCCCGCATCACCCGCTCGACACGCAGCAGATGTACCACGAAGCATCGGCCCACCCAACGCCTACCAGGCGCACCGACACGCGTTTGCTTTCTTTTAGCGCACGGCCCAGGAAAAGTCAAGCGAAGTTGTCGGCCAAGCGCCCTCAAGGGCGGCTCTGGCCGTAAGTACTTATTATAACACGAGTTGCGAGTGCGATGGATGCCGGACCCTGCCGCCTGATCGCCGTTGGCCCTGGGACCGCCCCTGCGGTCCGACTGCGCGCGCCCCCCCTGAACACCACGGGGCAAGGTTCCTATGAACGCGGGGGACCACCCGACACATGAGTTCGCCATTGTGCTGCCCGCCCGAGGTCACGCGCCCGCATCTTTATTTTGGCCCGGGATCCGCTCGCCGTCAATAGCTCAAGTGCGCTTTCACACCATCCCACGAATGGACTATGCGAGAGGAGGACGCCGGTGACCCCGCGACCTTGTTCAACCATGGCCCACGGCTTCCTGCTATGGCTCGACCTGCACGAGGTCAACGTAGTACGTGCCCGGGCGGGCGCCGTCGGGGGCCGAGAGGCCGATGCCGGCGGTGTGCCAGCGGAGGAAGTAGGTGCCCTTCGGCAGGAGCTTGTCGAGGGGGATGCGCACCTTCTGGTAGCCGGGCGTGATGGCCTTCAGGTAGCCGCCGGCCAGGAGGGGCACGCCACGGCTGTAGTGCGGTTCGTCGTAGAGAAGGTCGTCCCCCACGCGATGGTGGTCCATCAGGTGGGCGAGCAGCTCCTGGTTCACGTCGCCCTTGATGTAGAAGGTGAACCACTGGAGGCCGGCGCTGTTGTAGCCGTCGCCTGCGACGACCCAGTAGCCGCGCCAGGGTCCCGGGCCGGTGGCGGCGAAGCGGAGTGCCGCGCTCTTCGGATGCACGCCGCCGCTTCCCGCCCAATGGACCTCGACGGGTCCGACGGCTCCCGCGCCGTGGTAGCCGCCCTGGTGGAAGCGGAAGGCGGCCGGGCCGCGGGCGAGGTGGACGACGGCGGGCCAGGCGTCGGAGGCCCCGGCATCGTCGGTGGCCTTGACGGTGAGGGCGCAGGTTTCGCGGAAGCGCTTCTCGCCGAAGACGGCGGGCGAGACGCGGAGTGTGGCTGCGAATACGCCATCGGCGCCTGCAACGAGGGGCGTGGCGTCGCCGCCGCCCAGCTTCGCCGCGTCCACGGTCACGCTCTTGAGTGCCCGCGGGCCGCGGGGGTGGAGGACGCGGGCGTGGAGGGTGAACTGCATTTTGTCCTTGGCCTCTTCGATGAGTCGGGCGGCGGCGACGATGGCGCCGAGGTGGGGCTCGGGCGGCTCGTCGGCGGCAAGGGCGGCGATGCGGCCGTGGAGCTCGCCCCGCGCGCGCGCGGCCCCCACGCTGCCGAGCTGTACGGCGCACGGCACGGCGCGGGCTTGGGCGATGGCCGGGCCTTTCGTGGGCAGCGCCCAGCGGCCAACCCACAGGGCGTTGTTCGCCACCGCGTAGTAGACAGAGCCGTTGGCGTTGGCGGTGCAGCTCGCGCCGGTCTTGACGAATGGGCCGACGTAGAGGCCCTGGTTGTGCCGCTCGCCGGGGTCATCCTTGAAGCGGCGGCGCGACAGGCAGAGGCCCTGGCGGCGCGGGTCGTAGGCGGCCAGGGTCTCGGCGCGGTCCGTCGGGCCGTTGGTGAAGAACAGGCTGGCCCACGCCGCGCCGTCGGCGCGGGCCGCCACGCGCCAGGTCCGCCCGTCGTCGTCGGCCTGAAGGATGGCGCCGTCGAGGGTGGCGGCGTAGAACTGCCAGGGCTGCCCCGGCGAGGCGACGGCGGATGGGCGGACGCCGCGGAGGGTCTCCTCCCAGTGAACGCCGTCGGTGCCGGAGCGGTGGATGCCCCAGGCCTTGCCCTCGGTGGCGGTCATCGAGCCGATGGCGACGATGGTTTCGCCGTGCTTCACGAAGCGGGTGAGGTAGCGGTCCTTGCCCAACACCTCCCAGGTTGCCCCCAGGTCGCGCGAGAGCGACAGGCCGGGGGCCGCGAGGCCGTGGGTGGCGAGCAGGGTGCGACGGGTCGGATCGGAGGGACAGAAATCCACCCATTCAATGTGCGAGGAGGCGAGGGCGTCGAGTGGCGCCTGATGCGTGACGCGTGACGCGTGAGGGTCGTCGGCGCCCAACGGTTTCCAGCTCTGGCCCGCGTCGGTGCTGAGGAACAGGCCCTTGGCGTCGGTGCCGAGGACAAGGGTGTCGGGGTCCACGGCGGAGACGGCGAGGCAGGTGGCCTCCGCATCCCACTGTGGGCGGGGCGTCTCTGCCCCGCGCGGGCCATCTTCGGCGCGGCGAGCGGAGCCGCCGCCCACAACGGGGGTCCAGGTGTGCCCCTCGTCCCGGGTGACGAGCAGCCCCTTGTCCGTGGCGCACCAGGCAACCAGGGGGTCGAGGGGATGGGGGAAGCAGCGGCGGACACCGCCGGGTTCGGGCAGCCGGCTCCATTCGATGCCGCCGCGGACCTCCCGTGGCACAGGCATCCTGCCTGTGGCAGGCCCGGGCACAGGCTGGAAGCCTGTGCCACCTCCAGGGAAATCAATGTGCTCGATGAGGCCGAAGGAGTCAGGGCGGTGAAAATCCTCGGTCGGCAGGTCGCACCAGGTGTACTCCTGCTTGGGCGCGTTGCCGCGCGGAGCGCGGAAGCGTGTGACGTTGAAGCGCCAGGTCTGGTCCGCGCCCGTGCGGGCGCCCAGGTCGCGGAGCGGCACGCTGAGGGCCACCCGCCAGCCCTTGCCCGGCTGGGCCGAGACGGCCGCCTTGACGTCGCCGTTCCACGAGCGGTCGCTCCGCCCGCCGGGCGGATGCGACTGGTCGAAGACCGTGCCGATGGCGCTGACGCCGATCTGCTTGTAGCCGACCTCGGGGTGGGGGAGGACGTAGATTTCCACGCAATCGTCGCACCACACCTCGCCGTCGCGCTCGCGGGCCTTGGCCAGGAGCTGGGCGTCGGGCTCCTCACACTCGATGGCCGCGTAGAGGTGTGTGGCGTCGAAGAGCAGGCGGCAGGTCGTGGCGAGCTTGCCCTGCTGGCCGGGCACGGGGTGGAGCTTGAGGGCCGGGGCCTTCTCCCACAGCGGGTCGGCGAGTGTGCCCTCCACCTTCGGGCCACGAGCCACCTTCACCGCCGTGGTCCTCGCCCGCTGCTGGGCCCACGCAGAACCAGAGAAGAGGAAGAGTGTGCCCGCGAAACACGCGAAAAGACGCGAAAGCAAGAGTCTGAAATCGGCAATCGGCAATCGGCAATCGGCAATCATCTGGGCTTCCCCAGCACCGTCTGCCGCGCCAGGAAGCAGGTCTCGCCGGGCTTGGGGTCCTTGGGCACGTCAGCGAACTCGTAGGGCTTCCAGAGGAAGAGGGCGTTCTGCGGCTTCGGCGTGTCGTCGAGCCGCGCGTGCTCGGCCAGGAGGCGGCGGTAGGCCCAGTGCTTGTCGAAGCGGCCGAACTTCGGCGTGGGGTCCGGCTCGGAGTCCAGGTCGGCGGGCAGGTTGTCCACCTCCTTCCCCGAATCGTCGCGCTCCTTGCGGGGCCGGGCGAGGAGGTTGTCGGTGCCCGCGTAGAGCTTGAGCCAGAGGGCGCGGGTCTCCTTGCCGCGGACGAGCCAGTAGGTCTTGGTGGGGTCGGGCTTCACGTCGCGGCCGAGGTCGGGCTGCTCGAGCAGGTGCTGGCGGTGGTAGAAGTTGGCCGTCTCGCGGGCCGCATAGGCGTAGGCCTCCAGCATGTCAATCGCCTTGTCGCGGTTCGCGTCGGCCCGGCCCGTCTCGAAGCCCTGGAGGAGGAACTCGGCGAAATAGGTCTGCGTCCCCTCCGTCTCGTAGCCCGAGGCTGTGAGGACGACGCGGCCCGGGCGGAGATAGCTCTTGAGGAACTCAGCGCCGCCGCTGGCCGCGTTGATGATGACGAGCCGCTCGGCGGGGAGGGCGTCGAGCATGTCGCCTAGGTCGGTCGCCTTGAGGTCTGGCCCAGGGAGGCAGAGCTTCCCGAACTCCTCGCTGATCTGCCCGTGGCCGGCGAGGAAGAGGACGAACTGGTCGCGGGTGCGGAGCGCCCGGGCCATCTTCTCCATCTCGGCCTTGACGTTTTCAAGCGTGGCCTTCTGCCGCGGCGGCGTGGCCTTCGCGTCCTCCGTCTCGGTGAGGACGACGATGTTGTCGGCAGGCACGCCGCACTGCTTCGTGAGGACGGCGTGGAAGCGATTCGTCCAGTCGAGCAGCAGGCGCGAGTACTGCTCGGAGCCGCCGAGGCCGGCGACGAGGACCGCGCGCGTCGCGCCCGGCTCAGCAGCAGGCGCCGCGCTGGCAACGAGAAGCCCCAACGCCCAGACCAGCTTCATGGGATGCCAGATTCCTGATTCCATATTCCAGATTGAAGCACAAACGGCTCGCCAATGCCACATCAAATGGCCGCGAGCATCTTCTTGAGGGCGGCGGCGCTCTGGCGCAGGCGGTCGGCGCCGGTCATGTTGGGCGTGAAGTCCTCGATGATGAGCGGCGGGTTGATGCCCGCGTCGTGAAGGGCCTTGACCCACGCGGGCAGGTAAAGGTCGCCCTCCTCCATGCGGCACATCTGGCCCGTCCGCCGCGTGCAACCGAGGGGGTCAACGTCCACGATGATGCGGCGGTTGCCGCCGATGTGCACGCAGTCAATGTAGTCGCGAAGGACGGAGACGGCGAGGACGGGGGCGACCTCGCCTTCGCGGCCGAAGTTGGCGATGTCGAAGATGACGCCGATGCGCTCGGGCGGGAAGTGGCGGACGACATTCCAGGCGAGGCCCGGCGAGGTGATCATCGTGCCGCAGTGGGTCTCGAGGATGAGCTTGATGTCCATGGGAGCAGAGAGCTTCTCGATGACCTGCGCGTAGCGGTCAACCACGCGCTGGAGAAGCTCGGGGTAGTTGAACGGCTCGCGTGGGTAGGCGGGCGGGCCGCAGCGGACGGCTTTCGCGTCGGCGGTCGCGGCGCCCTCCAGGTGGAGCTTGATCGCGTCGTCGGGGTCGGTCACGCAGCACACGGGCACGGTGCCCCAGGGCTTGATGCCTGCGGCGCGCAGGCGGCGAGTGAGCGATGCCCCGTCGCGGACGAGCCGCTCGGGCGTGAGGTCGAACTTGTGGTTCCCCCAGTTGCCCCACGGCTTGTCGCGCTGCTCGGGCGGGATGACGCGGGGGCGGTACTGGTAGTAGCGTATCCCGAGCTCGCGGCACAGCGCGATCTGCTCGTCGAAGTCCAACTCCGGCAACATCACGGCGGTGACGCCCATTTCCATAGACGTGTCTTCCTCTCAACTTGCTCGCCCGCGGCAGCGGGCAACCAGGATCCAGACCAGGTCCCCGATCTGCTGGAGTCCCACCTCGAAACCCTCGGCCTCGAACATCCCTGGGAAAGTGGTGAGGAGGGGTTGGTACTCGTCCTCCATGTCGGGGTACTCCGCGAGCGCACGGGCCTTGTGGGGTGCATCCCGAAACATCGTGTCGGCGATCACGACCCGCCCGCCCGTCCGCAGCACGCGCCGGGCCTCACGCACGGCGCGTTGCTTGTCGGGATCGGCGAGATGGTGAATGGCGTATGCGCTGACGACCACATCGAAGCTGGCATCAGCGAAAGGGAGGCACAGAAACGGGTCGTCCACGTGTTGGACGGAGAAACGACCTGGCCAGCGGCGCAACTTGTCTTCAGCCAACTTGAGCATCTGCTCGGAGGGGTCCACGCCGACCACGCTGCAGCCGAGCTCCAGGAATGGCACCGCGGAGTTGCCTGTCCCCGTGCCGATGTCGAGGACGAGGTCCTTCGGTCTCGCGGAGGCGCTGCTCGGCAGGCGCCGGAGCGCGTCCTCGTAGCAAAGGCGCCGCGAGCCCCTCATGCGCTGATCATAGCGCTCCAGCCCAGCGTAGGAATCGAAGTCCCAGGTCTTCCGGTCACCCGCAGCCATCGCGCGTTCGCCTCCAGAGCACTCCGCGTGCAGGTATGCACGCCCTACCACTCGATTGTCGCCTCACGGCTGGCTGGCGCAAGCGCCCTGTCGCCCTTCGGCGTTCGCAACACAAAGCCGCCCGGCGGCTTCGCGTCCCCCGCGAGTCTGAGCGTGCCCGTCTGGCCCTTGGCGGTGTAGGTGAACGAGCATGGGCCGAAGTGGGTGGGCAGGTTCTTGATAGCCATGCCCTTCTCGTCGCGGAACCAGGCGGGGTCAACGCCCGCGAGAAGCACCAGGCAGTCGCCCTCCTCGAAGGCCAGGCAGTCGCGGAGGAGGAGCCACATTTCGGCGATGGCCCAGCCGTGGGGCATGGCGACGCCGCTGTTCCAGGTCGTCCGCAGATGGCCCCAGCCGCCCGAGCCGCTCTTGCCGCCCTCGTCGAAGGCGTACCAGCCGCGCATCTGCTCGTGGTCGAGGTGGGAGGCGATGGTGCGATAGCCCGCCTCCCGGTTGCCCGCGAGGAGCCCCTGATGGGCTGTGGCGAGGGGGAAGTAGCGCCAGCCGCCCGGCTTCTGCGCGCCGACGCCCTTGAACTGGTCGAGGACGCGGGGCAGAGACGCCCCGCCTACAGGGTAGAGCTGGCAGGGCCAGAGGAGCGAGTAGTTGCCGTAGCCGTTTCGGAGCTTCGCGCCGAACTTCGCGTCGTACTGCTCGAAGAGCATCTCGGCGAGCTTTGACCATTCGGCGGCGTCCCCCCCCTTGCCGGCGGCCTTGGCCAGGAGCGCGGCGGCGCGGAGGCCGGCGATGTCGAATGCCTCGGTGTACTCGGGGTGGTGCCCGTCGCAACTGCCGGGCTTGAGCACCTGGCGGCGGAAGGCGGGAAGCTCGTCGGGCTTGTCGGGCGGGAGGGCGTCGCCGAAGTCCAGGCTCGTCGCCTTCACGTAGTGGGGCGGCGGAGTGGTGCGGTAGTAGCGGACCATCGCGGCGAGCTTGGCGGCGGACGGATAGACGCGAGCAAGCCACTTGGCGTCGCGGCTGAAGAGCCAGTGTTGGCCCATCGCCCAGAGCACCTGGCCGGGGTTGTCGGCCTCGACGGCTACGCGGCCGTTGAAGGGGTGGGCGAGGAAGTAGTCAATCGCCTTCTCCGACAGAGCAAGGTTGCCCGATTTCTGGAGAATGTTGGCCACGTAGACGCCGTCGCGGTTGAACACGTTGTAGTTCACCACCGCCACGTCGGGTGCCCCCTCGTTCATGCACATCGCCACGTGGCCGATGATGGCTGCGAAGCACTCGGCCCAGCGGGGGTCAGGCGCCCTGATGGTCACACGCCCGACCAGGTCCTTCCAGTAGGCAGCGGCCTCGCCGAACAGCGTTTCGGCCTTCAGGGCGCGGTAGTAATCGAGGCCGGGATCAGGCTGAAGGATGCCGCCTTCCTTCGGATTCGGCTTGGCGAGGTCAAGCTGCGCCCACCCGCTCTTGCCGTCCCATTGGTGGGCGACGGCTCGGCGGCCGGGCAGGACGGGGCAGATGAAGCCGAACGTCCTCGTTTCGCCCGCGGAAAGGGTCAGGTCGAAGCGGAGCGCGCCCGAGCAGTTGCCCGGAAGGGAGATGACCTGCTTGCCCGCGGGAATCCTGCCCGCTGTCGCCTCGTCGCCGATGGTGTCGCTCTCAAGCACCCCGGCGCCGCTGGGCTTCTCAGTGGCCACGAGAGCCGCGTAGCCGCCGACCAGGAGGGCATCACCTGTGTCGCTCGCTGAGAGGGCGTGAATCGGGAAGCCCGCGGGGCCGAGGGGGCGGAGGGCCACGTAGAGAGCTGCCTTCTTCGTTACCCTCCCGAAGGTATTGGAACCTTCGGGAGGGGCAGCGGGAGGGATGGTGAGACGCAGTCGCGCGGCGACGATGAAGACCTCGCCCGCGGGCGACGGGCGACGCACCTCGCACACCTCGCCCCTCACCGCGAAGCCGTCGGTCGCCCAGCGGCTCCAGGGAATGAGGTGCCCTCCTCCGCTGAGGCCGTGCTCGACCTTCACGCCGTCCGTCGTCGGCGCCCAGAGCTTGCCCTTCTCGGCGTCGTAGAGCCAGAAGTAGATGCCGTAGCTGCCGACGCCTGGCGAGAAGCAGCCCTCGGGCTCGACGAAGGTCTTGAGCGAATCGAGCGTGTTCGGGATGCCGATGGGAATATGTATCCGCCCGCGCGGGTCGAGGGGGCCGCGTTGCGGCTGCCCGGCTTCTACCATCCCAGTTGCCATTAGCGCAACCCCAAGGGAACTCAGGAAACGCCACCTCTTCCCCAATGCTTTCCTCCTCAGCGCTCTGTTCCCTCTCCCTTGGGGAGAGGGTTAGGGTGAGGGTGCCTTCCGAGACAGCGTAGAGCAGCGGCAAAGGCACCCTCACCCCGGCCCTCTCCCCGAGGGAGAGGGGGAAGAGGTCAGGGGCCGTCCAACGCGAGGGCGTAGCCGATCAGGCGATAGGCCAGCTTCGCGGCGGCGAAGTCGGAGATGATGCTGCCGGGGAGCGGGCACAGTTCCACGATGTCCAGCGCCACGATGCGACGGCGGGCCGCCACGCGGCGGAGGAAGCGAAGCGCCTCGTGCCAGCCCAGGCCGCCCGGCTCGGGCGTGCCGACCGCCGGGATGACCGAGGGGTCGAAGGCGTCGAGGTCAATCGTCAAGTAGACCCGTTCGCCGAGGAGCGCGAGCGCGCGGTCGGCCCAGGCCGGATCCGCGGCCATCTCGTGCGCGAGGAAAATGGGCCAGCCTCGCTCGCGGATGAGGTCGGCGTCGTCCTGGCACAGGGCGCGGATGCCGACCTGGACTGCTGGGTGCCGCTCGCGGATGCGGCGGAGGGCGCAGGCGTGGCTGTGGGGCGAGCCATCGTAGGCGTCGCGGAGGTCGGCGTGGGCATCGAGCTGGAGCACGGTGAGCGGGCCGCAGACGCCCGCCGCGGCGTCCACGAGCGGCGGGGTGATCGAGTGCTCTCCACCGAGGGCGACGAGGAGCTTGCCATCAGCGAGCACCTGGCGCGCCGCGGTCGTCATCCGCTCGGCGGCCTGTTCGTATCCCAGGCTCTCCACCTCGACTGCGGGCAGCGTGGCGATGCCGAGGCGATAGGTCTCGCGGCCCAGCTCCTCGTCGTATAGCTCGACCTGGTGCGAGGCGTCAATGATGGCCTGGGGGCCGCGGCGGGTGCCCTTCACGTAGCTGGTCGTCGCCTCGAGGGGCACGGGGAGCACCACAGCTCGCGCGGTCTCATAGGCGGAGTGGGGCGGCCCGATGCCGAGGAAGCCGGGGAAGCCGCTAGGCTCGTCCATTCGGTTCTCTTATCGTGATCGTCCCTCGTCCTTCGTCCTCGATTCTGTTGCTTCGGGGGAAGAGTCGAGGACGAGGACGACGACGAGGACGAGGACGATTGCAGAGTGTCACACGAAGACGGCGCAGGCGATGGCGGTGGTCCAGAGGCCGTTCTTGTCGCCCAGCGCGCTCTGCGTGGTGTGGAAGGTGCGGACGATCTGGCCGGAGAAGCGCCAGATTTCTTTCTTCTCGTCGTAGCTCTTGTCGGGGTCGAAGTCCACGCCCAGGATCGTGGCGAGCATGCTGGCCGCGAGGTCCTCCGCGTAGTCGCCCGCCGCATCGTCCGTCTGCCCGAAGCCATGGTGCTCGGAGAGGTAGCCGTAGTTGTCGGGGTTCTTGGGAATGGCGACGCCGATGGAGGCGGCGAGGAGGCGGTGCGGCTCGTTTGTGGCGTTCTCACTCATCACCACGTGGAGGATTTGGCCGGGCTTGAGGAGCTGGAGGCCGAGCTTCTTGGGGATGATCTTGCAGTGGGGCGGGAAGATGCTCGACACCTTGACGAGGTTGTAGCTGGCGATGCCGGCGTCGCGCAGGGCCATCTCGAAGCTCGTCAGCTTCTCCTTGTGGCGGCCGACGCCATTGGTCAGGAACAGGCGTCTGGGCACGTAGCCGCCGCTCTCCGCCGCACCGCGTCTGGGCATTCCACCGCCTCCTTGCATCTGCTCTCGGGCGGCACGGCCCGCCCCTCGGACCCCTCGCTCCCCGACAGCAGCGGGCATGTATACAACATTGCGGCGACTCTTTCAACAGCGGTTTCAGCGCGTGAAGGGTGCTGAGACCTCGATCCGGTTGTTGCCCTCGAAGACCTCGGGCACGCGGCCGTCCGGGTCCAGCACGACCGACCACCTTCGTCCTGGTGGAACGCCGTCCAGGGCAAAGGGCAATCGCCGCGGCACGAGGTCGAGCGGGGCCTCGAGCGGCCCGAGCGTCTTCCGCGCACGCTCCTTGCCCTCGCTGTCCAGGAGGACCGCGTCGAAGGATTCGACGGCCCGCGAGCCGAGGTTGTGGGCGATGCCGTGGAAGGTCTTGCCCTCGAGGCGCACCTCTCGGGGCGAGAGGGCCAGGTCGGCCCGCTCCCACCCGGGCTCCAGCCGC
This sequence comes from Planctomycetota bacterium, assembly GCA_016872855.1. Lineage (GTDB taxonomy): Bacteria > Planctomycetota > PUPC01 > DSUN01 > DSUN01 > DSUN01. The sequence continues at coordinate 3,913 of VGYV01000017.1, read as the reverse complement.
TTCGTCTGCACGAGCTCCACGACAGTGACCACCTTCGGCGGAAGGGTGAGGGGAATGGCCGTTGCGCGGAGCACTTCGAGCTGTTCCTCGCGGGGCAGAGACGCCCCGCCTACAGTTTCGGGGGCGAGGCGGAGGGTGTAGAGGCCGTGGTCGAGGGTCCAGAGCCGCATGCGGCCGGCGAGCGGCTTGTCGGCGAAGTTGTAGACGAGGGCCTTGAGGGAATCGCGTTTGGCGCGGAGCACGAGCGCCGCGTAGTCGGTGCCGAAGCCCTCCCAACTCACGGCGTGGGTGTGGGGCAGCTTGTTCCGCGTGGCGTAGCCGCCCGTGTAGGCGATGGCCGCGTTCGAGATGGCGTTGAGGAACACGCGGTCCGTGAACGGCTCGCTCGTTGTGTACATGGCGGGGAAGCGTTGGAGTTCGGCGATGTCGCGCTTGAGGGCCTCGATGAGCGGCCCCTTGTCGCCGGTGACGAGCCACTCGGACACCCCCTCGCCCGCGACAAGCTCCTTGAGCTTCGGCCCGAGAAACTCCAGCCCGTGGCGGTGGACCAGCTCGGGCAGGATGAGGTGAGGCGACGTGTTGCGGCTGCCCTTCTCAAACGCCTGGAAAAAAGGGGACAGATACCCTTTTTCATCCGTCAGCCAGTAAAGGTAGAGGAAACAGGAGCCGAGTGCGCCGTAGCCGCCGTATAGCGGGCGCTCGGTCGTTTCCGTGACCTTCTCTGTGGCGACATCAACGGAGGTGGCGTACTTCCCTGGCTCCATGTGGTCGAGCCAGCCGTCGGCCCATTCGCGGAGGTTCTTCATCGCGCGGGGGTTGCGGTTGTACCAGGCCACCTCGAGGGTCGGGTGCCACATCAGCGGGTGGGCGTGGCCGTCCACGCCGAGCTTCCGCTCCATCTTCAGGTCGGCGGCGCCGCAGTCCTGGTTCTTGAAATGCCGGTGGCCCTTCGGCGTTACCACGGTGAGGGCCTCGGTGGAGCGCGCGGCAACCATGCAGCGTTCGAGGTAGACGGGGTCGCCGTAGTTCCACCAGGCCATGAGTGCCTCGTGGTTCACGCCCTCCTCATAGGCGTGGAGGGGGTCCATCGTGCGGCGGTTGAGGCCGGCCTCGAGGTGCTCCTTCTCGGCCAACTCGGCGAGGCGGGCCGCGCCGTCCTTCACCATCGCGGCGACGCCGTCGGACTCGAACATCGGGAAGTCGGCGTAGTTCTGGTACATATCCGTGTCGTCGCCCACCTCGCCGCCGAACTCGCCGGTGGGGACCATGCGGTTCTCGACCCACCAGCGGGGTACCTCGCGGGCGGCGAGCCAGGCCTGGCGTGCGACGGCCGCCCATTCAGGCGCGCCGGGCGTGGCGTCGAGTTTCGGCTCCCAGGGTTTCATCGTCTTGCGGCGGAGCGCGCGGAAGATCCACTCGTCGTACTGCCGCACCAGGTCGTCGTTGGGGCCGAGCTGCTTGCACTGTTCGAGGGTCATCACAAGCTCTTTGAGCTGCGGCCCCCAGCGCGGGTCGGCCAGGCTCTTCTGCATCCGCGCCTCGTCGTACCAGCCCGTCCAGGGCCGCGCCTCGCTGATCGCGCAGAAACAGGTCTTGAGGAGCAGCTTGCGATAGGCCAGGGCCTCAAGCAGTGCCTTCTCGCGGGCAACGGGATAGAGGTAGAGAGCCAGATCCTTGATTGAGCCTGGCGCGACCCCTGTAATGTCCACTGTCAGCCTCGCGCCTTTGGGCACGACCTGGTCGGGGAAGTCCAGCACCACCTTGCAGCGGCCCGGTTTCGAGAGGACCAGATCGGCCTCGAGCAGCCGCCGCGGCGGGTTCAGCGGGTCGGGCACTCCGATCGTGAAGGGCACCGGCGTTGCCGCGGCTGTGGGCGGGACGTCTCCGTTCCGCGATTCGCGGCGTGGGGACACGCCGCCCACGACAAAGTCCAAGCCGACGGCCGCGAGGGGCGTCTCCCTATCGAACGGCAGAGTCGTGAGAATGCGGAGTCTAGCCGTTCGGTCCACAGCCTCAACCCACAAGCTTTGGGAGCGAGCGAGAGCGGTATGGCCCGAGACCACGCGGAAGAAGGAGACGTCGGCCAGGCGGCCCTCTTTGAGGTCGAAGAAGCTCACGCGGTCGGTGGCGATGGGCTTGTCGAACCGGAGGCGAGAGCGGTCGGTGCGGCCGGGGATTGTGGTCAGGAGGGCGCCGCTCGCGGGATCGTCGTAGCGGGTGCAATCGCGGTAGAACTTCACGCGGGCGCCGCCGCGAATGAGGATGGCGTTGAAGCCCCCCTTGTGGGCAAGGGTGATGTGCAGTCCGTCGTTGCCGCGATAGGCATAGCCCACGCCCGCCCCGGCGCCGCGCTGGTTGTATTCCCACGACTTGCCGCTCCAGTCCCAGCTCTCCGTCGAGCCGTCCACGGGGGTGCCGATGAAGCCCTTGAGCGCGCGGCAGTCGGCCACGGAGAGCTTTGTGACGCCCAGCGGCTCGCGGGCGTCGGCCTCGACGGGGATGGCGGGGCCGGGCTCGGCGGGCGGCTCCTCGACGACCGCCAGGCCGGCGATGAGGACCTCGCCCTTCCCGTGCGATTCGCTGTTGCCGATGATGATCAGCGCCTCGCCCTTCGGGCCGGTGGGGAAGGGGGCCTCGTAACGCTGGTAGTCCGCCGAGGGCTTGGTGTCGGCCGTGTGGGGCACGGAGTCGCCGCCCGGGCGGAGCACGACGCGCGCCCGCAGGTAGATGCCTGCGGCGCCCTTTACGTCGGCCTCCAGGCGATAGCGGGCGTTGGGCTTGAGGCGGAGCGACTGGCTCATCGAGGCGTAGCGCCCTGGCGCAGCGAAGCGGACCACGCGGCGGCCGCCCTCGCTCGCGGGCGCGAACAGCCCCTCGTCGCTCTTGTCGAGCTTCCACGCCGTGGGCCGGCCGCCCTCGCTCTCCGAGAGGTCGGGGTTGCGCAACAGGTTGGCCGGCGCCCCAGGCTCCCCCGCGAGAACCACGCACGCTGCGGCCAACGCAAGAACGCCACAGAGGACTCGGCGGATCATCATTGGGGGGTCTCCTGCTTCTCAATGAACGTAGCGTGCGGCCCCGACGTTGTCAAGGGGCAAGGCGCCTTGACCGCGGCACCGGCCCTGGTAGAATCGGGGGCAGGCCGTGGAACTGGAGGAACTATGGGGGACAAGCTTCGCCTCGGCGTGAGCGCCTGCCTCCTCGGCCAGCGGGTCCGCTACGATGGCGGGCACAAGCTCGAGCGCTTCCTCACCGAAACCCTCGGGCCCCTCGTCGAGTTCGTGCCCGTGTGCCCAGAGGTCGAGTGCGGCCTCCCCGTGCCGCGTGAGGCCATGCGCCTCGTGGGCGACCCGGCCAACCCGCGGCTCATGACGACGCAAACCGGCGCGGACCACACCGAGCGGGTGCTCAGTTGGGCGCGGCAGCGCGCCGCCGAGCTGGCGGACGCCGGGCTCGCCGGCTTCATCCTCAAGGCCCGCTCGCCCAGTTGCGGCATCGGGGACGCTGAGGTGTGCCCCGCGGAGGGTGCTCCCGTGGTTCGCGCAGATGGCCTCTTCACCCGAATCCTCCGCCAGCGCTGCCCCCTCATCCCCCTGTGGAACGAACAGAACGTCCGCCGCGCCTTCCACCATCCCGCGCCACCTTGACCGCTTTGTAAGAAGAGGCCCATCCGCCTGAAGCGATCTTCGCTTGCCCCTCTCCCCACTCGTGCCATTGTGGCTCAATGTGGCTCAATATGGCTCAAGTCGCCGTTTGGCGATCCTCGGCCTTCCGGGGCGGTCCAGCCAAATGTGGCTCAATGTGGCTCATGATTTGCGCGCACACGCGTCACCCGCCCAGGGGGGGCGGCCCCCCCTGCCTCCTGCCGACTGCTCTCTTGGCATCTTCCCCCTCCACCCCTACAACGGCAATACCC
>VGYV01000016.1 GCA_016872855.1 Planctomycetota bacterium | reverse complement strand
GTGAAAAGGGGGGGAGGCCGGCTTGGGAGGGGCGCGCTGACCCGGATGTAAGTGATTGACACATAAGCACTTCCGGAGACCGGGCGGCGGGGCGTCTCCCGCTCGGTTTGAGATGCTCGAATGGCGGTGGAGAAGTGAGCATCTGAACAGAACATGAGGCGGGGCGCTATGCGGGCGGGGCGTCGGGCTCGGAGCGGACGATTGCGGGGATGGCCTTCCAGCCGAGTGTGCGGCAGGCGAGGTAGCGGCGGTGGCCAACGACGATGCGGTAGCGTCCGCCCGGCAGCGGGGCGACGACGATGGGCTGGAGGAGGCCCCGCTCGCGGATGTTCTGCACGAGTTCCTCAGCTTCCGCGACCTCCTCGGGGTCGGCCGGCAGCGGGACGTCGCCGGCCTCGATGAGGCCGAGGGGGATTTCCTGAATGGCGTCGGACGGCCCGGGCAGGCTGCCGCGCATCACGCCGTCGGTGCCCTTGCGGAAGGAGTAGACGAAGGGCATGGCAATGTCCACGCGGGGATTGAGCTGGACGGCTTTGAAGATGTGTCGGACGATTTCGTGGGTGATGCGGGGGCGGTCTTTGGCCATGGTCATGTAGCGCAGGCGGAGCAGGATGCCGTAGTCCCACATGTCCGAGCGGATGTAGGGCTGCTGCCCCGTCTCTTTGATGACGTCGGGCGTGACCTCGCGGGCGGCGTCGAGGAGGAGCTGTTCCGCCGTGTCCCAGTCCGAGTCGTAGGTGATGCGGACGACCACCTCGTCGAGGAAGTACGCGGCCTCGGCCTTGGGCGTGTAGTTGATGGCGACCTGGCTGAAGAGCATGGCGTTGGGGATGAGGATATTGCGGCCTATGGCCTCCTCGGAGCCGATGGCGCCGCCCACCTGGTCGAGCGTGGCGTACATGAGGTCGAGCCGCTTCACGTCCCCGATGAGGCCCAGGGAGGGGAAGAGCACGCGGTCGCCGATGCGGAAGGGCCGCTTGAGGGTGACGAGGGCCCAGGCGGCGATGCCGCTGACGGGGGCCTGGAGGGACCAGCCCAACATGGAGCCTCCGACGAGGGCGGCCACGCCCCCGATGGTGTCCAGCGCGCGCACGGAGTAGAGGAGCGCCCCGAGGACAGTGACCCAGGCGAGGACGCCGACGAAGCCGGAGAGCATCCTGCTCTCGCCCTCCGGGCCGCCCCGCCAGCGCACCCAGTCGGCGATCAGGATGCCGGCCGCATGGCGGAACGCCAGCACGGCGCAGGCGATGCCCAGGAACTGCCAAAGCGTGCGGCCGGGTGCCAGCCACACGGGGCACGCGCCGGTCACGTGGAGCGCGAAGAAGCCCGCGGAGGCCGCGGCGAACGCGACTGCGGTGACGACTCGGCCCTTCATCGGCGCCCTTTCGTCGTGGGAGGCGCGAGTGGGTGGTAGGGGCGGTTCCCCTGTCTGTCCCTCATAGGATAGCGAATGGCCCGAAAAAGTAAAGGCTTGCTTCGGGAAATCGGATCGGATAGACTCCGGTGCCGGGAGGCGGGTGATGAGGGTCTGGGCGTGGTGAGCGAGAAGTTCCGCAAGGTGCTCACGAGCGTCGCGGGCCGCCACTGGATCGTCATCCTGGCGATGGTCAAGTCGGCCGCGGGCGGAATGCTCAGCGTCGGCCTGCTCGTGAAGCTGGACCGCCTGAAGTGGACAGAGTGGGACCTGGGCATGCTGATGGCAGTGACCGCGACGGTCTACACGGTGGTGTGCCTGGTCTACAGCCTGCTGCTTCATCGGGTGCCGCTCCAGCGGATGATGGCATTGGCGGCCGGGGTGGCCGGGGCGGCGGCGGTGGGGCTCTGGGCCTTCGAGGGGCGGCTGGTGCTGTTCGTGCTCGCCGCGGCCTTCTGGTTCGGCACGGCGTTTTTCTGGCCCTCGCTGATGGCCTGGATCGGGGAGAGCGACGAGGCGCACCTGGTGGGCGACCTGTCGGCCTTCAACTGTGCGTGGACGATTCCGTCGGCGGTGGGGTCGCTGCTGGGGGGCCTTCTGGAGGGCGCGGCGAAGGACACGGCGTTCAGCGGGCTGAGCCTGGTGATCGTCGCCGGGGTGTTGGGGCTGCTGATGCTCGCCGTGCCGTTCGCCCACATTCGGGGGCGGGGCGCGTTCCCGGCCACGGTGGCGTCGCCGCCGGCGACGCCTGTGCTGCCGCGGCGGTTCCGGATCGCCGGGTGGGTGGCCGCGGCGCTGGTCACGCTGGCCGTCGCCGTGCCGGGGGCGATCTTCGTGAAGCTGAATAGCTGGCTGGGCTACTCGCCGCGCGATTTCGGCATCTTCCTGGCCCTCCAGGGCGGGATGCAGGCATTCGTGTTCCTCGCCCTCGGGGTGCTCCAGGGCTGGCGCTACCGCCGCTGGCCGCTGGTGGCCCCGCTGGTGTTGAGCGGCGCGGGCGCGGCGTTGCTGTTCTTCCCCCTGGGCGGCGGGGGCTTCTCGTGGCACGTGCTGGCCCTGGGCTTCATCCTGCTGGGGGCGGGGATGGGCCTGGGCTACGCCACCGGCTTCTACTACACCATCGCCGGGGGCGGCAACCGCCGCCGAAGGGTGGGGTTCTTCGAGGCCATCATCTCCGTGCAGCACGCGATTGGGGGCGCTCTGGGCGGCTCGGTGGCTGCCGCGTTCGGCCGGCGCGTGCCCTACCTGGCCGTCGCGGGGCTTGCCGCCCTGGGTGTCCTCGTGCAGGGCAGCCTGCTCAAGGGGGTCGCGCCGGCCCGCGAGCCGGAGGGTGGCCTTGACATGGCGGAGCGTGAGGAATAGGATGCGAGTGGCGGTGTGTCGAACTCTGGCCCGTTTCCCGGAAGGAGTCAAACGATGAAGCCAGGCTGGGCGACTGTGGTCCTCGGGGCTGTGGTTGGGCTCGTGGGGTGTCGGGCGGCCGGCCCGGCCGTGGCGCCCCAGGCGCCGGCGAAGGAGGCCCCCAAAGCCAAGGAGGCGCCGAAGGCGGTAGAGAAGGCCAAGCCGCTCACGCCCACGACCGTGCCGCCGGGGGAGTGGCTCTCGCTGTTCGACGGCAAGAGCCTGGACGGCTGGAAGGTGCTGAAGGGGGACGCCTTCGCGCTGGCCGGCAAGGTGGAGGTGAAGGACGGGCAGATCGTGCTCGGCGAGGGCATGCCCTTCACAGGCATCGGGTGGGAAGGCGAGTTCCCCAAGGAGGACTTCGAGGTCCGCTTCGAGGCCCAGCGGCGCAACGGCATTGACATCTTCGGCTCCTGCACCGTCCCCGTGGGCAATGAGCACGTGACCTTCTCGTGCGGCGGCTGGGGCGACAGCGTGGTCGGCCTCTCCAGCATAGACGACCGCAATGCGAGCGACAACGAGCAGACGAAGATCATGAGCTTCAAGAACAACCAGTGGCACGAGTTCCGCGTCCGCGTCACCAAGGCCAAGATCGAGTGCTGGGTCGGCGACAAGCAGGTGATAGACCTGGAGCGGAAGGGCCACAAGTTCACCGTCTACGACGAGCTGCTCCCCTGCCGCCCCGTCGGCTTCTTCTCCTGGAGCACCGAGGGCGGCGTCCGCAACATCGAGATGCAGCGGCTCAAGGCCAACTGAGGGCCAGACAAGGGATACAGGATGGACAACGCCACGTTCCTGAAAGCCCTCCAGTCTCGAGTGGCGACGTTCAACGACGCGGTAGGTACAAAGGAGGGCGACTGGGTGGTGAAGGGCTTCATTGACGTGGCCCGGAACATCTACACCCTGTCGCTGGACACGAAGGTCATCTCCAAGGTCATGGAGTTGCTGCTTCTGCCGGAGCTGGCTCGTTTCGCCGAGGCCCACCGGCTCAAGATGGTGCTGGCGGAGCACCAGAACTTCTACCCTGATGTCACTTTTGTTGACCCGCGGGGCCACCGGTTCGCCTTAGACATCAAGAGCACGTACCGGCTTAGTGCCCGACAGGTCAACGGCATGACTCTCGGAGCATTCACGGGGTATTTCCGAGACCGGCGGAGCAAGAAGAACATCACATTCCCGTACGAGAGCTACCAGGGCCATTTCACGCTGGGCATCGTCTACTCGCAGGTGCCCGAGGCGGTGCGCCATGCCGGCAAGTACACGCTCGACGAACTGGAGAGCATTGCTTCGGTCATCTCCGATTTCGCGTTCTTCGCCCAAGAGAAGTTCAGGATTGCCTCTGACAGGCCTGGCAGCGGGAACACGAAGAACATCGGCTCCGTCACCGACATGGCCCGGCTGGTCGAGGGCAAGGGGCCGTTTGCCGAGCTTGGGCAGGAGGTGTTCGATGACTACTGGATGTTCTACCTGACCGCCGACATGGCTCGCGCGGCGGAGCTGCCCAAACGGCCCTACACAAACCTCAAGAGCTACCTGAAGCACAAGGGACTGACATGACCGCCTTCGAGCCATTGCCCAAACGCCTCAGGAGGGTCTTCGTCCCGCCGATCAAGTGCCAGGGGATCAAGACCAAGCTCGTGCCGTTCATCCTTGCGAACGTTCAGTGGGATGGACGAGGACGTTGGATCGAGCCCTTCCTTGGATCCGGGGTCGTCCTGCTCAACGTTCGACCCCAGCGCGCGGTCGCGAACGACAGTAACCCGCATATCATCGAGCTGTACCGTAGGGTCCAAGACGGACGCATCACACCGAGAGCGGTGGGGGAACACCTCACCCGCGAAGGCGAGCTTCTGGCCTCTCGCGGCGAGAGCTACTACTATGCGGTTCGGGACCGTTTCAACCGCAATGCAGATCCCCTCGATTTCCTGCTACTGAACCGTTCCTGCTTCAATGGCGTCATGCGGTTTAACCGCAAGGGTGAGTTCAACGTCCCCTTCTGCCGGAAGACGGAACGATTCCAACAGGCCTACGTGACCAAGGTCGTCAACCAAGTGTCGGGGTTGGGGGACATCCTCTCGGGGAGGACGTGGGATTTCCGAGCCGGCGATTGGCGGTCATGCTTGCAGGACGCGGACGAAGCCGACTTTGTCTACTTCGACCCCCCGTACATCGGGCGGCACACGGACTACTACAGCCAGTGGAGTGACGACGATGCGGTGGCGCTGGCAGAGGCGGCTCGGTCACTGCCCTGTGGATTCGCCCTCTCCATGTGGAAGCAGAACCGGTACCGGGCCAACGCTCACTTGCGGGAGCACTGGGGCGGGATGGTCGAGCGCACAGTGCCCCACTTCTACCACGTCGGCTCCACAGAAAGCCTCCGGAACGCCATGGTGGAGGCACTGGTGATCAAGCCAGGCCACGAGGCCACGGCGCCCGCGGTGCCCGCTGCCGAGAGGCAGGCCCAGGGAAGCCTCGTCTTCGCCGGCTGAGACCAGACTCGGGGATAGCCAGTGAAGCGCTCAACCAGCCCGGACCGGTTCCTCACGCACGCGGAGCGGGTGCAGGCCGAGGCCGCGGTCGCTGAGGCCGAGGTGCGCACCTCCGCCGAGGTGAAGCTGGTCATCGCGCGCCACTGCTGGTCCGGCATCAAGGCGAAGGCCGCGGCCGTCTTCCACAAGCTCGGCCTCGACAAGACGGCGGAGCGGAACGCCGTCCTGGTTCTGCTGGTCACCACCAACCGCGAATTCCTCATCTATGGCGACGAAGGGATCCACCAGAAGGTCGGGCAGAGCTTCTGGGACGACGTGCGCGACGTGATGGCGGGCCACTTTCGCGAGGGCCGGTTCGGCGAGGGCCTCGCCGAGGGGATTCGGCGGATCGGCGGGAAGCTCGCCGACCACTTCCCTGACCGCGCGGAGGACAAGAATGAACTCCCGGACGAGGTGGCGTTCGAGCAGTAGCTGTGTGGCCATCCTCGTGGCCGCTCTCGCCGCAGCGGCCTGCGGCGCCGACGCTCCCGCCGCCGCGCCGCCGGGGAAGCGCGTCCAGAAGGACTACTCGCCCTTCCCAAACCCCGACGCAGGCTACGTGACCGACCTCGCTGGTCTGCTCACTGCCGACGAGGAAGAGCGGATCGAGCGCTGGCTCTGGCAGACCGAGAGCCGCGCGGGCGTCGAAATCGCCGTCGTCACCATCGGATCCATCCGCGACTACCGGGACGCGCCGAACCAGTCCATCGAGGCATTCGCGCGGGGGCTGTTCGACGCCTACGGCATCGGCAACATGCCCAGGAACAATGGCGTCCTGCTCCTGGTCGCGCGGAACGACCGCAAGGTCCGCATCGAGCTGGGCGCGGGCTACGGCCACGCGCGGGACGGCGACGCCGCGCGCATCGTCAACGACGTCATCGTCCCGCGCTTCAAGAAGGACGACTACGCCGGCGGCATCACGGACGGCGTGAGGGCGATCCTGCGCGAGTTCGCCGGCGTGCGCATCGGCTGGAACTGGAAGCTGATCGGCCTCCTGATCGCGATCCCCGTGGTTGGCCTCATCGCCTACAGCCTGTTCCGAAGCGGCAAGCGTGGCTGGGGCTGGGTGGCCGTAGGGTTCTTGATCGTCATCGTCCTCGCCACCATCCACGTGATCCTCGACATCCTGCGCCACATCCCGAAGGGACGGAGCAGCGGCTGGAGCGCCGGGGGCTTCGGGGGCGGCTTCGGCGGGGGCTCCTCCGGCGGCGGAGGAGCCACGGGAAGCTGGTGAGGGAACAACCGTGAAATGCCCAACGTGCCAGTTCGTCGAACTCGTCGAGCGCGGGGTCGCGAGCCAGCCGGTGAAGCTCGACCTGTGCCCCGAGTGCAAGGGCATCTGGTTCGACGGCGGCGAGCTGGCGCGCGTGCTGGGCGGCTCGGCCACGGACCTCGACATTCCGCACGATGCCCGGCCCTCGCGGCGCTTCTGCCCGCGATGCACCGAACTGCTCTACGCCTTCGCGTATCCCCAGACCTACGTGACGGTGGATATGTGCCGAGCCTGCAAGGGACTCTGGCTCGACGCGAAGGAGTTCCCCCAGATCAAGCTGGCCCGCCAGCAGCCTCGCTCGCCGGCCAGACGGGAGGAGCGGGACCAGCCGCCGGGCATCAAGGGCGCGCTCCTGCGGATGATTGACGAGAGCATCGAGTCGCTCAAGCTCTGGTAGCGGCCAGCCGCAGCCTGTCGCACATCAGCGCGCAGGCCACGAAGACCGCGGCGAAACCGAGGAGGGCATAGCGGAAGACGTCGGCTGCCGCGGCGCCGCCCGGCAGCAGACCCCGCATTGCCCCGGCGACGAAGAGGGGGAGGACGACCCCCAGGTCGCGCCAAACAAAGGCCGCGCCGAGGGCCAGGTGGCGGCTCTCGCTCGGGGCCACGCGGCCCATCAACGCCATCGCGCCCGACTGGGCGAGGGTGTTCTGCGTCGCCATCGCGCCGGCGCAAAGTGTAAGCGACAGCCCGGGGCTGCCCCGCCACAGGGCCGCGGCCACGATGCCGGCCGCTGCGAGCAGGAAGCTCACCTTCAGCACCCGCCCCTGCCCGAGCGCATCGCCCAGCACGCCCACTGGGAAGCAGAGCGCCACCCGCGCCACGTAGAAGGCCACGGTGGGCCACTGCCCGCCCGTCGTCGCCCGCGAAAGCTCGCTGAACACGCCCAGCAGAATCCCGTAGGACAGCGACGAGCAAAGGAGGATGACGCCCACGAGCACGATGGGCCTCTGTCTCGCCACCCGCCAGAATGCCGCGAACGAGAAGCCCTCGCGCCGGGGCGCCGTCCGAGGCACGAAGCACAGGAGCACCAGCGCCGGCAGCCCCAGGGCCAGGCTCGTGAGAAGCAGTGCGTCGCGCGACACGATAAGGCCCAGGAGCCCCACGCCCAGCGCCTGGCCCGCCGTGAGCGCCGCGTAGAAGAAGCCGCTCGACGCCCCGTGCCGCTCCGTGGCGTCGAGGAGCTGCGCCTGGCTGGTGATCCAGAGCGACGCCGCGCCCCAGCCCCACACGACGGCCGCCGCCAGCACGGGCGCCCAGCCCGTCGAGAGCCACAGCGTCGCCACGAAGCCCAGATACGTCGCCGCCCCGAGGAGTTCCGACAGGAACCCGCCCAGCGCCCGCAGCGTCACGCCCACGAACACCCGCCAGAAGGCAAACGACAGGTAGACCGCCGCGAGCACGGCGAAGCGCTTCCCGCCCAGCACGCGGTCCAGGTGCTGCTGAAGCGCCCCCGGCCCCAGGAAGATGAAGAAGAAGGCGCCCGAGAGGAGCCAAAGCTCGGGAACGAGGAAAGGTCTCTTGCCCACTTGTGCGCCGCCTCCGGACGCGTGACTCGTGACGCGTGACCAGGAAGAGCCCCCACGGCCATTTTCCTGTCTTGTCACGCGTCACGGGTCACGCGTCATGTTCCACCCCGGGCCATTTGTCACCCCAGGCTCTGAATGGTAGAATAGCAGCAATTCCGTGGCGTGCAACTAAGGGAGCCTCGATGAGCCAGAAGTTCCTCGTCACCTCAGCCCTGCCCTACGTCAACGGCGTGAAGCACCTGGGCAACGTGATCGGCTCGCTGCTGCCGGCCGACATCTATGCGCGCTGGCGCCGCATGCAGGGGCACGACGTGTTGGCCGTCTGCGGCACCGACGAGCACGGCACGCCCTGCGAGCTGGCCGCGCTCGAAGAGGGCCTGCCCGTCGCCGACTACGCCGCCAAGTACTACGCCATCCAGAAGGGCATCTACGAGGCCCTCGGCCTCTCCTTCGACTACTTCGGCCGCACGTCCAGCCCCCAGAACCGTGCCATCACCCAACACCTGTTCCTGCGCCTCTGGGAGAACGGCTACATCGCCGAGCGGGCCATCCGCCAGCTCTATTGCGCCGACTGCGCCCGCTTCCTGCCCGACCGCTACGTGCAGGGCACTTGCCCCTTCTGCGGCTTCACCCGCGCGCTCGGCGACCAGTGCGAGAGCTGCACAAAGCTCCTCGACCCCACGGACCTCCGCGAGCCCCGCTGCGCCGTGTGCCAGCGCTCGAACCTCCAGGTGCGCGAGTCCAAGCACCTCTTCCTCGACCTCCCCAAGGCGGCGCCCCTCGTCGAGAACTGGATCGCCACGCGCACCCACTGGCCCAAAGTCACCCTCGCCATCGCCCACAAGTGGCTCAACGAGGGCCTCCGCGAGCGCTGTATCACCCGCGACCTCAAGTGGGGCGTACCCGTGCCCCACGACGGCTACCGCGACAAGGTCTTCTACGTCTGGTTCGACGCCCCCATCGGCTACATCGGCATCTCGATGGAATGGGCAGAGGCCCGCGGCACCCCCGACGCCTGGCAGCGCTACTGGAAAGACCCCGCCACGCGGCTCGTGCAGTTCATCGGCAAGGACAACGTGCCCTTCCACGCCGTCACCTGGCCCGCGGTCATCATGGCCGCCGCCGACGGCTTCGTGCTGTGCGACATGCTCAAGGCCTTCGAGTGGCTCAACTACGAGGGGGGCAAGTTCTCGACCAGCCAGGGCCGCGGCGTCTTCAGCGACCAGGCGGTCGAGCTCTTCCCCGCCGACTACTGGCGCTACTACCTGTGCGTCGTCGCGCCCGAGAAGGGCGACAGCGATTTCACCTGGGCCGGCTTCCAGGCCGCCGTCAACAGCGACCTGGCGAACGTCCTCGGCAACTTCGTCCACCGCACCCTCACCTTCGTCAACAAGAACTGGGGCGGCGTGGTGCCCGAGGCCGTGGGCGCGGGCGACGCCGAGGCCGCCATCCGCCAGACGCTCGCCGACACGGTGAAGGCCGTGGACGACGCGATGGAGGAGTGCTCGTTCCAGAAAGCCGTCCGCGCCCAGCGTGACGCCTGGGCCGCGGCCAACGCCTACTTCCAGGCCAAGCAGCCCTGGCACCAGGTGAAGACCGACAAGGCCGCCGCAGGCACGACCCTGAACACCTGCGTCCACCTCTGCCGCGCCTTTGCGGTTCTCGGCTCCCCCTTCATCCCATTCGCGGCGCGGCAACTCTTCGCCAACCTTGCCCTCGACGGCTCAGCCGAGGCCACGCCCTGGACGACTATCGAGGACTGGGCGTGCCTCACCGGCCACAAGGTGAGTCCCAAGCCTGCGCCCCTCTTCACCAAGATCGAGGACGCCCAAGTCACCCAACTCCAGGCCCGGTTTGCCGGCGCGCAAACCAAGAGCTAGTTAGGAGCGATTGCCATGGCCAAGGGAAACTACCGGGACCGCAGAGAGCCCAAGAAGCCGAAGAAGGACAAGAAGGCCAAAGGCGCCGACGCCAAGTAGGGGACACGTGACCGCAGGCAGGCGCATCGGCCTCGTCGTCGTGCTGTTCCTCGCGGGCGTGGGCCTGGCGTTCGCGCTCCAGGGTGTGCGCGGGCCGGGCGGCACGACGCGGGAGAGAGGCAGCGGTGCGCCACAGCGGATCGTGACGACGGCGCCGAGCGCCGCCGAGCTGCTCTTCGCCATCGGCGCGGGCGACCGAGTGGTGGGCGTAGGGGACTGGTGCCGCCACCCGCCCGAGGCCGAGAGCCTGCCTCGCGTCGGCGGGGAATACAATCCCGCTCTCGAACAGATGCTCGCTCTCCGGCCCGACCTGGTGGTCGTCCAGGGCAAGGCGGAGAAGATCGAGGCTTTCTGCCGCCACAACGCCATCCGCGTCCTGCACCTGAACACCGACACGCTGGCGACCCTGCGCTCGGGGCTGCACGAGCTGGGCCGCGCCGTGGGCCTCGAGGCAGAGGCCGACCGCTTGGCCGCGCGCATCCAGGCGGAGCTGGCGGCCGTCGCATCCCGCGTGGCCGGGCGGCCCAGGCCGCGCGTCTTTCTCTGCATGGGCCACAGCCCCGGCTCGCTCCGCGGCCTCTCGACCGCGCACGGCAAGAGCCTGTTCAGCAGCCTCCTCGACATCGCAGGGGGCGAAAATGTGTTGGGCGACATTGACCTTGCCTATCCGCCCGTGTCGAAGGAGCAGCTCCTCGAGCGCGAGCCGGAGGTGATCCTGGAGCTGCACCCCGGCGAGGAGCTGTCGGAGGATGCCCGCCGCCAGCTCGTGGCCGACTGGCAGGCCGCGGCCTCGCTCCCCGCCGTCCGCAACGGCCGCATCCACATTCTCACGGACGATGCGCTGCTCGTCCCCGGCCCCCGCGTGCCCCTCGTGGCCCGCCGCCTGGCCCAAGTACTCCATCCCGAAATGACCAATGTCCAATGACCAATGACCAACGAAAGCCCAGGACCGCCCGCTTCTTACTTGGTCATTGGTCATTGGTCATTGGTCATTCGCCCGCGACCATCGAGGCGCGCTGAATGCCCGACCCGCTGCTCCAATTCGACGCCGTGGCCTACCAGTACCCCGACTCGGCCTGGCGGCTGGAGGGCGTGAGCCTGGCCGTCGGGGCTGGCGAGGTGTTGGCCATCATCGGGCCGAACGGCTCGGGCAAGAGCACGCTCCTGCGCATTGGGGCAGGCGTGCTGCGGCCGCGTGCCGGCCAAGTGCTGCTGGGCGGACGCGACCTGACCCGCCTTGCCCGCCGCGAGATCGCCCGCTCGCTCGGCTATCTGCCGCAGCAGGTGCGGAGCGACTTCGACTACCGCGTCGAGGAGGTCGTGGCGATGGGCCGCTTCCCGCACCTGGCGGGCGCCGGCTTCCTCTCCGCCGCCGACCGCGCGGTGGTGGACCGCTGTCTGGCAGAGACCGAGACCGCCGACTACCGCCAGCGGCCCCTCTCCCACCTGTCGGGCGGCGAGCGGCAGCGGGCCTTCCTCGCCTCCGTCCTCGCCCAGGAGCCGCGCGTGCTGCTCCTGGACGAGCCGACCGCGGCCCTCGACCTGCACCACCAGGTGCGCTTCTTCCGCCTCGTCCGCCGCCTCGCCGAGCAGGGGATCGGCGTCGTTGTGGTCACTCACGATGTGAACCTGGCTTCGCTCTACTGCGACCGCGTGGCACTCCTCCGCGCCGGCCGCCTAGTCGAGCACGGCGACCCCGAAGCCGTTCTCCGCGCCGACGTCCTCCAAGCCACCTATGGCTCCGACGTGCTGCTCAGCAGCCATCCGGCCACCGGCCGCCCAATCGTCCTCCCCGCCGCAGGCGGCGGGGAAATCGAAAATCGAAAATCGAAAATCGAAAATGCTTAGCCCTCGCCGCTGCGCGCTCACCCTCGCCGCCTACCTCGTGCCCTGCCTGGCCGTGGTCTGCGCCGCGCCCTTCGTGGGGAGCGCGGCGACGACGCCCGAGATTCTCTGGATGCTGCGCGTGCCGCGCGTGGCTCTGGGCTTTCTGGCCGGCGGCGCGCTCGCCCTGGCCGGCGCCGCCCTCCAGGTCGTCCTGCGGAACCCGCTGGCCGAGCCGTACACGCTTGGCGTGGCCAGCGGCGGGGCGCTGGGGGCTGTCGTCGCCATCATGCTCCCTGGCCTGGCTGTAGCCATCGGCCCACTTTCGTCCGTCCAGCTCTTCTCGCTCGCCGGCTGCGGGCTGGCGCTGGGGCTGATCTACGTCCTCGCCCGCAGGCCGCAGGGCATCTCGATGAGCATGCTGCTCCTCGCCGGCGTGACCATTGGCATCCTGTGCGGCGCGCTCATCATGCTCGTCCGCTTCCTCGCCAAGCCGACTATCCTCGTGGCGATGGAGCGCTGGGTGATGGGCGGCCTCGACGTGTTCGGCTACCGCGACCTGGCGGCGCTCCTGCCCTTCCTGCTGCCCGGCCTTGGGCTGCTCGCGCTACAGCTCCCCTCGCTCGACCACCTGTCGCTCGGCGAGGAGATGGCGGCGGGGCACGGGGTGGACGTGGCGGCGGTCCACCGCGAGGTCTTCCTCGGCGCGGGGCTCGCCACCGCCGCAGTCGTCTCGGTCACGGGGCCGATTGGCTTCGTCGGCCTCATCGTGCCGCACACGGTGCGGCGGCTCTCGGGCTTCGACCATCGCATCGTGTTGCCCGCGTCGTTCCTCCTGGGCGGGGCGTTCCTGGTGGCCTGCGACGCGGCGGCCCGCGTGGTGGTGGCCCCGGCCGAGATGCCGGCCGGCATCCTCACCGCCCTCGTCGGCGGCCCGGTCTTCATCCACATCCTGCTGAAGCGGAAGTAACGCCCGCCAGCCCCGTTATTCCCAGACTATGCGCGCGACGTAGACGCTGTTGTCGGAGCCGTATTTCTCGCAGCCGACGGGCTGCATCCACTCGGCCACAGTGACCCAGGTCTCGGCGTCGCTGACCTCGCAGACGCCGAAGTTGCCGAGCCTTGCGCCCCGCTCGGGCACAAGAATACGCTCCGTGCGGCGGACGACGCACAGCCGCTCGGGGTCCACCTGGGCGATGAACAGCCGCGCGCGGTGGCGGAACACGTGGTCGTTGTTCGCGCCCCGCCGCGTGTAGACGAGGAGGAGGCCCCGCGGGTGCGCGACCCAGTGCTGCTGGGTGTTGTAGTTGCCGAGCGGCTGCCCCTCGTCGAAGCGCCACTCGACGGGCTTGTCGAAGCGCAAGCCGTCGGGCCCGCTCGTCACGTAGCCCGCTTGGTCGTTCCGTAGCGTGAGGTAGTAGCGGTCCCCGAGGCAGGCGAGCGACGGCTCGGCGAAGCCGCGCGGCACGGCCAGCGTCAGCTCCGTCCCGTGCTCCGCGTAGGAGAGCGTCCGCCCGTCGAACGTGCAGCGAAGCACTGTGGCCGTGTAGCAGCGCTCGGCCCGGTCGTCGCCCTTGAAGTAGATGGGCAGCAGGATGTCGCCGTTCGGCAGGTCGTAGCGCTGCACGCTGCCTGCCCCCGCGCTGAAGAACTTCTTGTTGTCGGGCATCTCCATAGTCCGCCACTCGGCCCACGAGCGGGCCGCGGGGTCGTAGACCGACCAGGCGGTCTGGCGGTGACGGTAGTCCATCACGCGGTTGTCGCGGTAGTGGACGTTTTGGCCGATGCCGAGGAGCTTGCCCGACTTGGCGTGCCACTTGGGCGTGAAGTCGCAGATGCACACCTCGATGTCGCCTTCGCGCCGCCGGGCCAGCGTGGCGTGCTCGACAGGCCCCGACCACTTGCCGCCGAGGTCGTCGGTCCGCATCTCATTGAGCGCGTAGAACACGTCGGAGCCGCTCAGCAGCAGCCTCTGCATCGTGAGCACCACGGAGGGCGGATTGCCTGGGATGGCGCCCGCGCGGGGGTGTACCCAACACGTCTTGCGGTCGAACCCCGAGTGAATCGTCTCCAGCTTCACCTGGTACTTGATGATGGGCAAGGGCGCCGCCTCCTTCTCCTGTGCCGCGCCCGCGCCGCCGGCAGCGAAGAGTACGAGCGCGACGCGCGACAGACGTGTGGCCGCCATCGGGTTCTCTCCGGCCAGCCCTCCCCAGGCATTATCGGCGAATGCCCGCCATTGTCAACCCCCGCCCGGCGTACCTCTTCTGCCCAGAACCGCCAGAGCCCTTGACAACCGGCAGGGAGACACCTATGATCCACCCGGCCGGTGGAACGGACGCGGGTCCTCCGGGAGAGCAACCCGCCAAGGATAGCCGGCCGGGGCTGGGCCATGGCAAGCTCATCCTCATCCGAAAGGCTCAGGAGTAGGCCGATGGCATCGCGACGCGCATTCCTCAGGAGGTTGGCCGCTGTGGGAGGGGCCGCCGTCGTCCCGAGCATCATCTCGTCCGCGGCCCTGGGGCGCGATGGCGCGGCGCCGCCGAGTGACCGCCTCGGGCTGGGGGTCATCGGCGCGGGCGGAAAGGCCCGCGGCGGCATGGCGACGTTCATGGCGCTGAAGGATGTCCAGGCCATCGCCATTGCCGAGCCTAACGACAAGCGCCGCGAGCAGGCCCTTGTGGCGGCCCGCCTGAAGCCCCAGGACGGCTGCCGCGACTTCCGCGAGATGGTCGTGCTGCCTAACGTTGACGTGGTGCTGGTTGGCACGCCGGACCACTGGCACGTGCTCCAATCAATTGCGGCGGCGAAGGCGGGCAAACACGTCTACTGCGAGAAGCCGCTGAGCAACACGATTCGTGAGGGCCGCGCCCTGGTCGAGGCCGTGAAGCGCTACGGGGTGGTCTTCCAGCACGGCACCCAGCTCAAGTCGTCGGGCGGCACCCGCCTGGCCTGCGAGCTTGTCCGCAACGGGCGCATCGGCAGGCTCAAGTCGGTCCGCATCGGCTCGCCGCCGGGCGCGGCGACGGGAGTTCATCCCCCCCAGCCTGTGCCCGACTGGCTGGACTACGATATGTGGCTCGGGCCGGCCCCCTGGCGGCCCTACGCCCCGCCCGTCGTCAACAACTGCGGCTGGTACTTCGTCTCCGACTTCAGCAAGTCGGGCTGGGTCGCGGGCTTCGGCGTGCACGACATTGACATCGCCCAGTGGGGCCTTGGGCTGGAGCGCACCGGCCCCGTCGAGATCGAGGGCACGGGCGTCTTTCCCAAGGACGGCCTCTACGACACCGTGCTCACCTATCGCCTTGAGTTCCGCTACGCCAACGGCGCGGTCATCACGATGACCGACACCGGGCAGAACCGCCACGGAGTGCTCTTCGAGGGCACCGAGGGCACGGTCTACACCCGCGGCGGCATCGAGTGCAAGCCGTCAAGTCTGGCCTACGAGAGATTCGGCGCCAACGAGGTCCACCTATACCAGAGCTCGAACCACGAGGCGAACCTCATCGAGTGCATCAAGACGCGGCGCGAGACGATCACCCCAGCCGAGATCGCCCATCGCTCGTGCTCGACCTGTCTCCTGGGCGGTATTGCCCTCCAGCTTGGCCGCAGGCTCCGCTGGGACCCCGCCGCCGAGCGTTTCCCCGACAACCCCGACGCCAACCGGCTGCTCAGCTACGCGATGCGAAGCCCCTGGACTCTCTGACGGCAACGAGCCTTCATCATAGGAGCGATTCATGCGGCTTGCAGCGCTGATAGCCCTTGCGGCGGCTCTCTGCACCGCGGCGCCCGCGAAGGGCGGTTTTGTGGCCGAGGTGTGGGGCAATCGCCCACTGTGCCACCACAAAGGCACGTTCAGGGTGGATGGCAAGGTTGCGCAGTTCGACCTCTCGGCGCTGCCGAAGGACACGACGATCCACCGCGCCGTGCTACGCGGCATCCAGCGGCGCGGCGACTACAGGACCACCATCGAGCTTTATCCCCTCGCCCCCGACCAGGATGAGGCGCCCGCCGGGGCGAAGATGCTCGCCCTCCGGCCCCCCTGGTTCAACTCCTTCGACGCCACGGAGGCGGTCCGAACCTGCGTGGCAAAGGGCGAGGGCGCGCTCCGCCTCCACATGAAGGTCGCTCCAAACTGGCGTCCAGAGGAGACGACGCTTGAGCTTGCCTATGACGGCGCGGCCAAGGACCCCACGCCGAAAGTCAGCGGCCTGCGCGCAGTCCATCACGACGGGCAGACCTTCCTCACCTGGAAGGAGCACGAGGACATCCTGGCCGACTGCGATGCCGTGACGCTAGAGAACATGGAGAAGAAGCTCCTCCCCCTCCGCGGCAAACAGGAGGTCGTCTACCGGATCTACGCCAGCGACCAGGCGATCACGCCGGCGACACTTGGCCGCGCCACGCTGATCGCTGAGGTGCCGTTCGTTCTCTCGATGTACTACCTCGACAGCGTGCGCACCATCGAGCACCCGAACAAGGAGCGTGGCGAGGGGGGCACGCCCTTCGTCGGCGGCGCTCGCGCCCGGCGCGACCCTGTGCCGCCCTACGTCATCGCCAAGGGCGAGGAGCCGCTGCCCCGCGGCAGCGGCCTCTACGTGCGGACCATCGCCAAGCCGGGGAAGACCTACTACGCCGTCGTAGCCGCCCTCAACGGTCGCGAGGCCGTGGCACGCGACGGCCTCTCCGCCGCCAACAGCCTTCAGGAGCCTGTCGCCGAGGCGCCCGCCCCGCCAATCCCCGTCCTCCAGTCGTCGCAGCACGCGAAGTCGGAGGAGCGGGGCAACCCTGGCTGGAGCGTGAGCACCTACAACTACTGGCTGGAGTTCCCCTACGCGAACGTGCCGCGCCAACTGGCCGTAGCGACGCGCGAGTTCCGCGGCCTCTCGGCCGGCACGAAGGGCGAGCTGTGCGTGAACCTCGGCTTCTACGGCAGCCAGCCGGCGTTCGTCTCACGCGAGCGCGGCGGCGGCGCCGTCACCCTCTGCCCGCCGTGGGACCAGGACGACTCGATCCTCCAGGGCCGCCACGAGTGCCTGGAGACCCTCCGCTCCTACGACCAGGGCGTGGTCCACCCCTGGGGCCAGCGCCGAACCCTCGCCCTCGTGGAGTGGGCGAAACGCGAGTTCCCCGTTGACCCCCTCCACGTCACCCTGGTTGGGCAATTCGCGCTCTGGGGGCTGCGGCACGGCGACGTCTTCGCCACCGTCACGTCCGACGCCTACGGGAACTTCAACAAGGGCCGCGAGGCCCAGAAGCACGGCCCGACGTGGGGACCCTATCCCCAGGGCTCGAAGGACTGGCTCGGAATTGACCAGTGGGACTACATGAACGTGTGCAAGTGGGTCCGCGAGAACCGGACCGTGGAGCTGCCCTACCTCGTCCTGCGGCCAACAAGTGCAAGCCACGTGGGCGACATCGGGCCGTGGGCCTGGCCGGAGCTTTACCGCGCGCTCCACGACACCAAGCGCGCCTTCACCGCGCGCCACGGGGGCGTCTGGTCCGGCGCGCCGCTCGCCGGCACCATCATGCCCGCAAGGATTCGCCGAGACCAGTCGCTCCCCGCCTTCGCCAACTGCTCGCTCGACGGCATGCCGGGGGACGGCGATATGTCCAACAACGGCGGCGTGGGCGCCGACAGCGATGTGATCGCCGACCTCAACGGCTGGCTGCTCTGGGACACCGAGACCATCGTGGACGAGCCGGACCGCTGGGAAATGACGGTCTACCTCTACGCCGGCGACCCGAAGCAGGGCCGGCAGGGAGCTCCCGCGGACACCTGTACGGTGGACCTCACCCCCCGCCGCTGCCAGAGGTTCGCCGCCAAGCCCGGCCAGCGCTTCCAATGGAGCAACACCCCGCCGGAGGGCGGCCAGGCCGCCGCTGGCCAGGCCATCGCCGACCGATGGGGCCTAGTCACCCTCGAACGACTCGTCATCACAAAGGGAATGCATCGCGTCAGGGTCTGGCGCTCAGCCGAGTGAAGTGGGAAGGCATCGGGCGGCCGGCTGGGGGCAGTGGCGCTCCCTGACGCCAGGGGCCAGGAAGCCGGCACCACTCTTCGCACCGACATGCACAAGCCCGCACTTGGTGGAGGCGGTGGGAATCGAACCCGAATTGGGGCACTTCTGTAAGATCTTGTCCTGCATAGACACGTGACGCAAGGTCCTCCGCCCCAACCGCTTAGCGATTCTACTGGGTTTCCTCTCTTTTCCCTGAGTTCCCCGTTCTTCCCTCCAAATACTCCCGTCTTCCCGCACTCATGGTTGATGGCGACTAGTACCAGGGCGGCCGGCTCGTCGCGGAGCACCTTCTGGGGCTCGGGCACCGCGATGTCGCCGTCGTGGTGGGCGACCGCGCGAGCGAGCACTCGATCAAGCGGTGCCGTGGTTTCTCAGACGTATCCCCGGGAGGAGAAGCTGTCGAAGTTGACGCCGCGGGAGAAAGAGGAGCGGGCTTACGCCGAGCAGGTCATCCGCCGTGGCAAAGACCTCATGCGCAAGGGCTGCCTGGGCGGCAGTTACACTCCCGCCGAGGTGCGGGACTTGCGCCTGCACGCGGTCTGGGCGCAGACCCAGTGCGTGCCGGACTGGATGCTGCCCTACACGCTGGGGCTGACGCGCAAGGAGCGGCCACAATGGGGCGAGGAGGCGCCCGACTTCTGCCTGCCGCGCATGGAGTATGCCCTGCGCAGCCCTCGCTATTCCGACCTGAATCCGCCTGCCACGATATTTGGATGCCCTCGCGCGACTACTTCGGCCCCGGTCCGCACGGCTGCACCAACACCCTGCATCCGCTGTCGCTCGAGCATCGGGCCCGCCACGAAAAGTCGTACTACATGAGCTACCCGAACCACACGGTGGACTACCTGATGGACGACATGGGCCACCGCACGCGCAACGCCTACGCTAACACCGGAGGCAACGCGATGATCGTTATGGTGGACGTGGACGGCAAGGTCGCTTACAACGATAAGCAGGACAGTCCGGAGAATTGGGTCCCTTCAGAGATCATGGGCCGAGGCCTGGTGAAGGTGCGTTCGTGGCAAGTGCCATTGATGAACTGGCAGATGCTGCGGACCACCACGCTGCAACGCGAACTTCACGCCGTCTTGGCGAATGGTGGCAAGGCCGTCCCATCTGGCAAACGGCCTCTGGTCCTGGGCGAACTCCAGTTCACGCTGGAGGGTGCCAAGATCATGGAGGTCAACCCTACCGCCCAGACGGTCGCATTGAAAGGGAAGAGCTGGAACGCCCCGGAGCCCCTAACCCTGACCTTGAGCGTGACCGGCACGACCCGCCTGGTGCGGCGCGATTGGGACAAACCCGTGGCCGCCCGGCTCGCCGACTTCCGGGTCAGCCAGACGATCAGCGCCGCCTGCTTCCCGGGCAAGGACGACCAGAGTGGGCGCGCGCTGGCTGGGCGAAGGGGGCCTTCAGGCCTCGGCCGACCCCATTTGGGCCTACGGCCGCGTCGAGAAACTGGACCGCGCGTCTTCCCTCATCACGGTCCGCGTCCAAGCGCCCGAGACCAGCCGGATGAAGGGCTACAACTTCTGGAAGGAAGCCCAAGGCAAGGCTACCCTGGCGGCCGAAGTCGCCGTCTATCTGCCGGTCGTCTCCAAATGGGTCGCAGCGGGGAGGGCCGGGCTGCTCTATCGCTTCCGCATGGATGATGCCGTGGAGGTGTGGGTGAACGGCCAACCGGCGACCCTGGCCGAACTCAAGGAAGGGGACACCGTCGCCGTGCAGTACAAGCTGCCTCCAGGATCGTCGTCGGCAAGACGACGGCTGGGGCGCGGCACAAGGGCCTGGACCTGGACAAGCTCGGCGCCGAGGGCTTCGTCATCAAGACCATCGGCGGCGATCTGGTGCTCGCCGGCGGGGAGGAGCGCGGCACGCTCTACGCCGTCTACACCTTCCTGGAGTCGCTCGGCTGCCGCTGGTGGGACGACGAGGCAAGCACCATCCCAAAGCTGCCGACCATCCGCGTGCCGGCAACCGACCGCCGCGAAGGGCCGCCGAAGCTGGAGTACCGCGACCTGGTCTACCGCGAGCACTGGGGAGCGCGGCTCTGGGGCGTGCGCAACAAGGCGGCTAACTTCACCGGCGGCGGCGACGTGCCCGAACGCTGGGGCGGGACAGGAGTGGTCTACCACAGCCGCAACATCGCCCACTCCTGGGTCCCCTTGCTCAAGATGAGCAAAGACCTCAACTACGAGCAGCGGCCCGAGTTGTGGGCGGTCCGCAAGGGCGAACCGCGCACGATGTGGCAACCGTGCACTTCCCACTCCGAGGTGCAGAAGGCGATCGCCGCCGGCGCTCTGGCGTTTCTCCGCCAGCATCCGGAGGTCCGGCTGGACTGCCTTTGGCTTCAACAGGCGAAGTAGCCTTGAATGATGAACAGCAAAAGGTGAGCGCATGCACACAACGCGAAGTCTTGGCCTCATGAACCGCCGCTCGCGTCTAACGCGGCGGCGCGTGTGGCCTTCCCAACCTTGCGACGCGGTCGGCACCCCAGTCGCACTGATTTCGGAGCTCAATGGCTGGCCTGCGCGTACCCCTGTCCACGCCTCACCTGCGGCGTTGCCGCCGCCGGCGCAGGACGCGGGGCCATGGTGGCTCGCTACGCCTTCCATGTCGGACTCTCTCATTCCTGGCTCTATGCCGGTTTATCCCGGCGCTTCCGCAAGTCCATCATTGCACCCGTCGCACGCGCGGCGATTGACACAGGGAAGCGGGGGGAATAGAATACTGGGGTGCCGCGGGCGACCGGGGGAGCACCCTGCGCGACGAGGCGGTCCGTGCGAATGGCAAAAAGGCGCGAGGATATCGACTGGTACGTGGACATGAGCGAGCGGCTCGAGCGCCGGGAGCAGCGCCGCAAGTGGGTGATCCTGGGCTTCTGCGTGGCCGTGCCGCTCATCGCGATGGGCCTATTCGTGCTCTACATCGTGCTGGACAAAGCAGGGGTGTTTGCCCAGCTTCGCGGGAGGCGGGAGAAGGACCCCATCGAGAAGGCCGTCGCCGCGCGCAAGTCGCTCCCCCTCGAGCCCGTGCAGGTTGCATCTCTCCAGAAGGGCGACATGCGCTTTCCTCAGCTCGACAACGAGGGGCTGATAACGAGCATGAACCACTACTTCCGCGAGGAGCGGCTGAAGAACGCCGACACGTTCACGGTGAACCGCGAGAGCGAGGAGGAGGGCTCCATCGCTGCGTATCGGCTGCGGAACATCGGGACGGGGGAGGTCTACGAGTTCTCCAACATCCGGGTCAAACGCATTCAGGCGGAATGGACGATAACGGAGGGTGGCTGGAACCAGATTCGGGACGAGCTGCGGGCCAAGATGAACGTGCGCCTCGGCCCCCCTATGCTGTAGGGTCTCCCCCTGTGACTCGTGCCCGTCTTGCGCACATGTTGCGCGGGGCAAGACCCAGGTTAGGCACACCTTATTGAATCGAGCGGTCTTGCGCTCGATTCGATAAGCCCTGGATTCCTGGTAGGTTGCATCCAGAGGACACCGCAGAAGAAGAAAACAAAGCCAGGCAGGCTGGCTTTGTTTTCCAGTGTGCCTAACCTGGGCCTTGCCCCTTTCGTTGCGGCCACGGGCCGCGTCAGCGCCGCTTCGCCACCAGGTCGGCCAGCATGGCCAGCGCGAAGAGCTGCACCCCTGCCACAAGGAGCAGGAGGTCCGAGGTCTTCAGGTTCGGCTTGTCCTCGGGCGCGAGCAGGTTCCACGCCCCCTTGACGACGCCGGCCAGGAACACGGCAGCGGCGAGAGGACCGAGGACCTTGAGGGGGCGGAAGTGGGTGATCGTGCGGGCGATGAGGAGCAGGAAGCCGAGGGTGTCGCGCACGGGTCGGATCTTCGAGCGGCCCACCCGCCGGCGATACTCGATGGGGGCGAAGGCCACGGGCAGGTCGTCGCACAGCACGGCCAGGGTGAGCGTGGTGGTGAACGAGAAGCGGCGAGGCAACAGGTTCACGTAGCGGGCGTACACGCCGCGGCGGAACACCCGCATCCCCGAGTTCAGGTCGGGTATCCGCTCGTCGGCCAGGTAGCTGGCGAGCCGGGTGAGCAGCCACTTGGCGGGACGGCGCAGGAGGGGCACGGCGCCGCCGCGGGGGCGGACGCCCACCAGCATCGCGGCGTCGCCCAGCGCGCGCACGAGCTCGGGCAGCTTCGCCGCGGGATACGAGCCATCGCCGTCCACGATGGCCAAAAGCTCGTGGGCGGCGTGGCGGAGGCCGTGCTTGATGGCCGAGCCGTAGCCGCGGTTGCGGTCGCGGGCGAGGAGGCGGACGGCGGGCCTGCCCTCGGCCGCGGCCCGCACGGCGGCGGCGGTGCCATCGGTCGAGCCGTCGTCCACGACGAGAATCTCGAACGCCTCGATGTCGCCTGCCGCGGCCAGGGCCTCGTGAAGCTCGGCAATGACCCCACCAATCGCCTGCTCTTCGTTGTAGACGGGGACGACGACGCTGAGGTTAGCCATGCCTTGCCGCCCTACGGTGCTTGGAGGGACGTGCATGGGCGCATTCTAGCAGCGGCGCGCGGGAATGTCAATCAAGGGCCCGGCCACCATATAGGGAGGGGGATGCCTTGACCCCTCTCCCTTCCAGGGAGAGGTCGCCTCGGCTTCGAGGCGGGTGAGGGTTGGGGGCTGGGGCCACTCGGGCCCCAACCCTCCCCCTACCCCTCCCTGAGAGGGAGGGGGTTAGGTTGTTCAGACGCGAGGTTGACACGCGGGCGCGGTTCAGCTACACTCGCCGGCGGATTGCTCTTCCCTCGTTCCTGCCGGATGGCGTTGTTGGGGGCAAGGTGCGATGAGTTCGGGAATGGCAGGTGGCGCCGCGGGTGAGGCGGCTCAGGCGGAGGTGCTGCGGCAGCTTCGCTCGACCTTTGGCCCGGCTGTGCTCGAGACGGAGCGTGGCTCGACGGGGCTCTACGCCCTGCTGGGCCAGGTGGGCCTCCTCGAGCGCCGCTGCCGCAACCCCGTGCTGGTCGCCGGCACGGCCAGCGCGGGCGCGAAGCTCGCGCTCGCCCAGGCGCTCGGCAAGCACGACACGGTGGGGCTGGACCTCGTGGCCGAGTGCGTGAACGCCGTGCTGGCCCGGGGGGCGTTGCCGCTGTTCCTCGTTGCCCACCTGGGGATAGGCGAGGCCGAATCGCCCACGGCCCTCCCGATTGTCAAGGGCATTGCCAAGGGCTGCCGGCAGGCCGACTGCGCGCTCCTGGGCACCAGCCTGGAGCCGCGGGGCGGCCACCTCGTCGGCTCCGCCGTCGGCATGGTCGAGCGTGCGCGGCTGCTCGATGGCCCGGCCGCGGCGCGGCCCGGCGACCTCGTGCTCGGCATCACCGCGGGCGGGCTTCCCCCGGCTGCTGCCCAACTGGTGCGCCACCTGCTCGTGGATGCCGGCGGCCTGCGGCTCGACGATCAGCCCGAGCTGGCCTGCCCGCTGGGCGAGGAGCTGTTGCGGCCCGCGCGCATCTACGTCCGCGCCGTGCGGGCGGTCCTCGAGCGCTACCGCGTGAAGGGCGTGGTGCACGCCGTGGCTCCCGTGGCCGATGGGGGGCTGGTGGGCAGCGTAGCGGGGGCGCTCGGCCGCAGGTGCGTGGCGCGGCTCGAGCGGGCCGCCCTGCCGCGGGTGCCGCTGCTCGACCTGGTGCGGCGCGTGACCGGGATGGCCGACGACGAGATGGCCCGCACGTTTCCGATGGGGGTGGGCATGGCCGTCGTCGTCGCACCCTTCTACGCCAAGGCGGCCATACGCCGCATCCGGAGGGCCGGCGAGCGGGCGGCGGTCATCGGCGAAGTCGTCGCGGGCAGCGGCCCCGCCGTCGTCCTGGCCTGACCCAGCCCCAATCCCGTCACGGCGGGAGGGCCAAGAGCGAAGTACTGGTGACGTGAAGGCACGCCCAGGCAGAGCTTGGGCGCGCGTTTGACCAGGAGGCAACCATCCCCCCTCTCCCTTGGGGAGAGGGTAGGGGTGAGGGTGCTTTGCTCGCCGCGGACGGCGCAGAAGACACCCTCACCCGCCCGCCTCTGGCGGGCGACCTCTCCCCAAGGGAGAGGTGGGTGGCCCCCTGTCGTCCGAGGATAGCCGCGGTGGGCATTATCCACGAGCTGCCGGAGCTGGTCGCCAACAAGATCGCCGCGGGCGAGGTGATCGAGCGGCCAGCGTCCGTCGTCAAAGAGCTGGTGGAGAACTCGATTGACGCGGGGGCGAGCCGCGTCGAAATCCAGCTCGAGGACGGCGGCAGGAAGCTCGTGCGGGTGACTGACGACGGGGCGGGCATGGACGCCGAGGACGCCGCGATGTGCTTCCGCCGCCACGCGACGAGCAAGCTGAAGACCTCGGCCGACCTGTTCCACATCACGACGCTCGGGTTCCGCGGCGAGGCCCTGCCGAGCGTGGGCGCCGTGGCCCAGGTGCGGCTCGTCACCCGGCAGCCCGGCGCCGCGACGGGCACCCAGGTCGAGGTCGCCGGCGGCAAGACGAGCGAAGCCAGGGCCGCCGGCGCGCCCCACGGCACCACCATCGAGGTCCGCAACCTGTTCTTCAACACCCCGGCCCGCCAGAAGTTCCTCCGCTCGCCCCGCACCGAGCTGGGCCACGTGATGGACATGGTCGCCCGTATCGCCCTGCCGCACGACCGCATCCACTTCGTGGTGTCGAACGATGGGAAGACGCTGCTGAACGCGCCGCCGGCGGCGGGCCGCCGCGAGCGGGTGGCGGCCTTTGCGGGGGCCGACCTGGCGGCGGCGCTCCTGCCGGTCGAGGCCGCCGACGGGCCGCTGGCCGTCGAGGGCCTCATCGCACCCCCCGACCACGCCCGCGCCTCCACCGCCATGCAGTTCCTCTTCCTCAACCGCCGCTACGTCCGCGACAAGGCCCTCTCCAGCGCGGTCCGCCAGGCCTACGAAGGGCTCCTCCCCCGAGGCCGTTACCCCGCTCTCTTCCTCTTCCTCCAGATGGACCCGCGCGAGGTGGACTTCAACGTGCACCCGACGAAGATCGAGGTGCGCTTCCGCCAGGCGCGCCGCGTCTTCGCGTGCGTCCTCGACGCGCTCCGCGCCGCCCTGGGCGAGGCCGACCTCGCGCCCCCACTCCGCCCCTCCGAACACGTCCCAACCTCCTGGGAAGATGCCCGCCGTTCTGTTCCTGTCACGCGTCACGCGTCACGCGTCATGGGCCTCCCCTACTCCGAGCCGCCCGAGCACCTGGAGGACGCGCGCACCCGGCCGCGCAGTCTCCCGGCTTCAGACCCCTTCGCGGCGCCCGCCGCCCGCCCCTCCTTCTATCAGATTCACAACGCCTACATCGTCGAGGAGACGCCGGAGGGCTTCCGCTTGACCGACCAGCACGCGCTCCACGAGCGCGTGCTCTACGAGGAGCTGCTTGAGCGCAGCGCGGGCGCGGGCGTCGAGTCGCAGCGTCTCCTAATGCCCGAGGTGGTGCCGCTCAGCCCGGCCGAGGCCGCGGTGGCCACCGAGGTGCTCGAGCCTCTCCGCACCCTCGGCCTCCACGCCGAGGAGTTCGGCCCTGACACCCTCGCCGTCCACGCGGTCCCGCGCCTGGCGGGCGACACCGACGTGGCGCAGCTCGTGCACGACCTCCTGGCCGAGCTGGCCGAGGGCGCCGAGGCGGCGGCCGCTGCAATCTCCGCCGCCGACGCGCAGCGCCAGCGCCTCGCCTGCGCCCTGGCCTGCAAGGCCGCCGTCAAGGCCGGCGACCGCCTCCGCGGGAGCGAAATCGAGGCCCTCCTCGCCCGACGGGCCTCGCTGGGGCCCAGGGCCGAGACCTGTCCCCACGGCCGCCCAACCTCGCTCGTCTTCGCCCTCGCCGACCTGGAGCGCCAGTTCAAACGCAAATGACCCAAAGGAGACCCCCGTGGGCAAGCTCGCCAAGCGTCTCATCCTGCTCCTCGTCCTCACCGCCATTGGCGTCGCCGTCGGCATCGCCGTCCACTTGCTCCTGGGGGGCAGGCAGGGCGAATCGTCCGACGACGACATCATAGCGAAGGCGCTGGAGGCCCAGCAACAGGCGGCGGGCGGCAAACCCATCGTCAAGAAGGACCGGCCTGCGGGCGACGTGGTGGAGGCCGTGCGGATTCTGGGCGAACTCCGCGCGAAGGCCAAGGAGGCGCCCGACGAGGCGGCACGCGGACTTCGCGCCTTCATCGAGAAGGCGCCCGACAGCCCCGACTCCTTCGAGGCCCGCCTCATCCTCGCCGACCTCCTGGCCAAGGGAGGCGATGTGGCCGCCGCCCTCAAGCTCCTCGACGCCGTCGCCGCCGAACCCAACGGCGGGCCGCGGGCCACCCGCGCACGCACCGAGCGCGCCAAACTCCGGGCCAAGAGCGACCCCGCCACCGCCCGCCGCGAGCTCGAAGCCATCCTCCGCGACGACTCCCACGAGCCCACCCTCCAGAACGCCGCGCGGCTCGAACTAGGCCGCATCGAGCTCCACGCCGGCCAATTCCTCACAGCCATCGCCACCCTTACACCCCTCACCCAGCGCGGCTACGCCGAGAAAGCCCCCGCACTCGACCTCATCCGCCAGGCCATCGAGGGCCACATCGAGCACCTCGCCAAGGCCAACGACCCCCAGGCCATCCTCACCTGGGGCGCCGAAATGATGAAGAAGTTCCCCGAACTCGCCTCCCTGCGCAGCACCTTGCGCTACCACCAGGCTGCCGCCCTCCGCCAGACAGGCCGCCTCACCGACGCTCGCCTCCTCGCCGAACGCCTCCGCCGCGACGACCCAACGCTCGAACCCGCCTGCGCCGCCGAACTGAAGCGCATCACCGACGCCGAAACCGCCGCAGGCATCCTCCGCGACCCCGCCGCCTTCCTCAAGGCAAAGGCCGACGGCAAGGAGACCCGCGCCCACCTCGACGGCGACATCGCCGCCGACGCTGCCTGGGCCAAGGCCCAAAGCCCACTCGTCCTCACCGGCACCGTCACCGTCAAGCAGGGGGCCACGCTCACCATCGAGCCGGGAACCGTCGTCCAGTTCCTCCTCGGCGCACGCCTCGTCGTCCAGGGCGCACTCGTGGCACGCGGCACCCCTGAGGCCCCCATCCGCTTCACCAGCGCCATCGAGAAGGACCCCACGCCCTTCGACGGCGACGGCATCTTCTTCGCCGACTCCAGCGACGACGCCCGCTGCCTCCTCGAACACGCCATCGTCGAATACCAGCGCGTCGGCGTGGACTGCTCCGCCTCCTCTCCCACCCTCCGCGATTGCCTCCTCGCGCGCAACGGCAACGCCGCCCTCCGCGCCGCCGAGGGCGCAGAGCCACGCCTCGACGGCCTCTGCCGCATCGAGAACAACGACTCGGTCGGAGTCCTTGCCCAGGGGACCGCGCTCACCCTCCGCCGATGCCTCATCCTCAAGAACGGCGGCGACGGCATCCGCCTCGCCGACAAGGCCAAGGGCACCATCGAGGCCTGCCGCATCCGCGACAACGCAGGCCACGGCATCGCACTCGACAACTTCGCCTCCCCAACCATCCAGGTCAACGAAATCGCCGCCAACCGCGGCTGCGGCATCCACGCCAACCGCTTCTCCCAGCCCACCATCCAGGCCAACGCCATCCGCGACAACGCCGGCGCCGGCATCCGCTGCACCCTCAGCTCCCCCGCCACCATCACCGCAAACCTCATCGAGGGCAACCGCGACTACCCCATCACCCTCGAAAAAAGCGACGCCACGATCGCCGCCAACCTCGTCCTCCGAAACCGACCCTACGGCCTCAACTGCGCCCGCGAGGCATCCCCCCAAATCGAAGGCAACTGGATCGAGGGCAACAGCGCCGCCGGCATCCTCATCGGCGAGGGCAGCTCCCCCCTCATCACCCGAAACGCCATCCTCGGCCACGCCAAAGCCATCAGCAACTCCAGCACCAACACCATCCAGGCCAAGGACAACTACTTCGGCGACGTGACCGACGCGAAGATGGCCGACCTCATCTTCGACAAGGGGGACGAAAACGCCCTCGGCGAGGTCATCTGGCACCCTCGCCTCCCTGCCGCACCGCCGCGCCCCCCCGCACCCACACTCGACCTGCCGCCCCTTCCCTGAGCACTCAGCGCCGATGCGGGCTTGAAATCCCACCGCCCACTGGTATAATCATGGGGGTGCGACAGGCCGCCGTCGCGAGGAACGCCCATGGCCGACGACGACATCAAGCCCATCGCACGCAACCGCAAGGCATTCCACAACTTCCTGATCTTTGACAAGTGGGAAGCCGGCATCGAGCTCAAGGGCACCGAGGTCAAAAGCCTCCGCAATGGCCAGGTCCAAATGGGCGACGCCTACGCCCGCATCCAGGACGGCGAGGTCTACCTCATCGGCCTGCACATAAGCCCTTACGCCAAAACGGCCTATGGCAACCACGACCCATTGCGCAAACGCCGCCTCCTCCTCCATCGCCGCGAGATCAAGCGTCTCGCC
Organism: Planctomycetota bacterium; assembly: GCA_016872855.1. GTDB lineage: Bacteria > Planctomycetota > PUPC01 > DSUN01 > DSUN01 > DSUN01. The sequence goes on along the minus strand of VGYV01000016.1, from coordinate 587 downwards.
ACAAAGGTCAACGAGCGAGGCTTCACCCTCGTGCCCACTGCCCTCTACTTCAAGAGAGGCCTTGCCAAAGTCGAACTCGCCCTCGCCTGCGGCAAGAAACTCTACGACAAGCGGCAGGACCTCAAGAAGCGCGAACACCAGCGCCAGATCGACCGCGCCACCTCCCCACGCCGCTGATCTGGAATCTGGAATCTGGAATGCCCGCGGCCTTTGGCCGCGGGCCTGGGGGCGAACAGGATTCGACCGGGCAGTATGAGTCAGGAGTCGCGTGCCGAGGTTGTCAGGACGCCCTCGTAAAACACCTGGCACACCAACAACTGCCAATCACCAGATGGCACTGGCTGCCTAGATAGGCGGCCACGTCCTGCAGTTCCTGCCCGCGGGAGCCGCGGGGCGACAAACAGCGGGCTAGCGACCGCCCCTTGCTCGACGGAGCGGCTGCGAAACGCTTGTTCGGGCTGGCCGACGCGGAATCCCGCCTACCGGAGTCCGCCGAGGCGAGACCCAATAGGTAGCCTACGCACGTAGAAGCTCCTGGCGCGCTGCTTCGGGACGGGGGTTCGATTCCCCCCGCCTCCACCACCCCC
>VGYV01000015.1 GCA_016872855.1 Planctomycetota bacterium | reverse complement strand
GATGTTGCACGCCTGGGCCAGCTCGTGCGCCGCCTGGGCATTCGCGTCCGCGCACGCGAGCACCTCCGCCCCCTCGATGGCCTGGAGCGACTTCGTGTGATGCCGTCCCATCCCCCCGCACCCGATAATGCCGAAGTTCACCATTCCGAAGGTTCTCCTCGTGGTACGAGAATCAAGCTGATTCCCTCGATGATCTCCTCCACGCGCTTGCGGGAAAGGGTCCCGATCTTGTCCCGCAGGCGACTCCTGCTCACGGTGAGAAGCTGGCTGACGACGACCACGCTCTGTTTCGGCAGGCCGCCTTCCCCTGGATCCAGGAGCACGTTCCCCGGGAACCTCGCCTGGCCCAAGTGAGAGGTCAGAGCGCAGATGACAACCGTACCGATGCGAGTGCGGTTGAGGAGATTGTTCTGGACAACCACGCAGGGATGGATGTAGCCGGGTTCCGACCCCAGCGGCAGGTCGAGTTCGACCCAATAGATTTCGCCCTGGTTGATCACCATTGGCCCTCAACCAGGTGCCTGAAGGAATGACTCATCGCGCTCAGGCGCTTCTCCTCTTCGGGGTCCGGCGGCTCGTTGCACGCCGCGTTGATCCTGGCGACGAGTTCACGCTCATCGTGCTGCGAGAAGAAGCTCCTCAGTGCAAGGTTGAACACCCGGCTACGCGGCACCCCTCTCTCGCGAGCCATCTCCTCGACTCGGTCGAACAGCGGCTTCTCGACGGATACAGCGGTCTTGACGGTCGCCATCGGTCATACCATCCTTTCTACCAGCAGTATAACCGATTCGGGCTGCGTGTCAAGGACGGCTGAACCTACTTCACCCCTTCCACCCGCCCCGCCTTCTCGTCCACCAGCCAGAACACGCCGGCGGGAGAGGTGTCTACAGTGATCTGCTGGTAGTCGGGGATGGTGAGCTTGACGCCCTTGCGCTCCTTGACGGGCGAGTGGGCGTAGACGAGCCACTGGCGCTCGGGGGCCTGGCCCATCACGAGGGCCAGGGAGTAGACCGCTACCTCCCAGTGCAGTTCCCAGGGGAACTCCTGCGGGTTCACGCTCGCGTCGAGGAGGAACCAGCGGTCCTCGCCCTTCCACTCGTCGGGGATGCCGGCCTGGTAGTGGTGCTGGCGGGCGCGGTTGGGCACGAGCTCGCCTTGGCGCCAGAACTTGCGAAGCACGTCGCTGCGGTGCACGCGGTCAACCGCCTCCGCAATGGCCATGAAATAGGGCAGGCCCTCCTCGGCGGGGAAGACCCAGCCGCGGAACTCGCGGACGGCTCGCGGCCTGAGAAGCCAAATGCCGAACTGCACGAAGCCGCCGTAGCGCTCGGGGTTGTAGGCCTGCCCCTTCATCCTGTAGAGCGTGCGGGGCGATGGGTACTCCTTCTCGCGCCTCGGACCGTCGTAGCCGTCCCACACCGAGAACTCGAACCAGAAGTTGGGGTTGAGCTTCCAGGCCTCGCGGAGCATGAAGGCGAGGTTCATGAACTCGAGCTGCGGGCTCCACACCGTGTAGTCGCGGCTCGGATTCCAGTCGTGGGTGTAGTAGGACGGGCTGCCGCCATCCCACATGAGCGGGGCTGGGCTGATGCGGCCCTTGGAGTGGAGCGAGTAGTTGGGCCACCCGCCCCATCGCCCCATGTGGTCGGGGCCAAACGCCTCGTAGCCGACGAAGAGCGCCCTTTCCCGCCACGCGCCGCTGGCCAACCCGTCTCGCATGCCCTTCTGAAGCGCGCGGTAGCGCTCGATCCAGCCCTCGGCCACCACCCGCCGCTTGAAATCGTCGTCCTTCCCCTTCCCATACTTGGCGAGGTAGCGCCGCGATTCCTCGGCCTTGTGCCAGCGGAGCTTCGTGTGCTCGTTGTTGGACAGGAAGATGACCAGCGGCGGGTCGGGATACCAGGCCTGGAGGCGTTTGAGCTGCGGGTTGTCAGTCCACTTCCGCCCCACCTCGTCCCATAGCTCCACCGGCCCGAAGGGGCAGACCTCTTTGCGGACCTTGCCGTCCACCGTCACAACGTTCGGATTCTTCTCGGGCTCGAGCTTGATGTATGGCTCGGCGGAGAGCAGGCACTCCCACTGCGTGCCCACGATGGTGAGTGGGAGCTTCAGCTCGGCGGCCCGCTTCATCGGCTCCTCGTAGTACTTCAGGAAGGCGTCGAGCCCCTCCTTGCCCAGTTGCGCCTCGGTCGGCGGATGGGCGAACCAGGGGAGGAGGTAGTGGCCCTCCTCGATGAGGCGGAGCTGGTGTGCCGGCGCCCAGCCCTCCGAAAGCGGGTGCTTGCCGCAGCACCAGTGCGACGCCAGCGGGAGCGGCCGCCCCTCCTTGTCGTCGTTCCGCCGCGTGGCCTCGGCCCGAATCGCATCGGCCACCAACTTGGCATCGGCGGCAATGGCGAGCGAAGAAGAAGCTATAAGGAATGCAGGAAGGCAGGAACGGATGAAGACAGTCATTCTTCGATCCCCTGGCGGGCCTCGACGTCTTGGCGGAAGTAGTGCTTGACGGCTCGGATGTCGGAGACGAGGTCGGCGACAGCAACAATCGTCGGCGATGCTTGCCTGCCCGTCAGCACCAGCTCGACCGCCTCCGGCTTCTCGCGGATGAAGGCCATGACTTCCTCCAGGGAGAGCAGGCGGAAGTTGATGGCGACGCACACCTCGTCGAGAACGATGATGTGGTATTCGCCCGAGAGCATGGCGGCTCGCGCGCGGGCCAGCCCTTCGCCGGCGCGGGCCACTTCGGCCGGGTCGGGGGGCCACTTCGGGTAGAGGAACTTGCCGCTGCCACAGGTCTCGATCGCGATGAGGTTGCCGAGGCGCTTGACGGCCTCGTGCTCGCCGCTCGGCCGCCGCTTCATGAATTGGCAAATGTAGGTGCGCAGCCCATGCCCCGCCGCGCGCACCGCCAGGCCGAGGGCGGCCGTCGTCTTCCCCTTCCCGTCGCCCGTATATACCTGCACGTAGCCGCGACCCCAAGGCTTCTGCATCACGCGTCACGCGTCACGGGTCACGCGTCCTTCCTCTCCCCCAGCTTCCCTTCTCGATACGCCGAGATGTATTCCATGCAGAACTCATCGAGGCCCAGGGCGGCCCTGGCCGAGAGCAGCGTGTTCATCATCCCCTCCTCGCAGGGGTCAATGATCGCCCCGTCGGCGCCAGCGGCCACGAGCATGGCGAGGAACGCGCGGTTCAGGTTGTTGCGGTTCGGCAGCCCGTAGGAGACATTGGACAAGCCGAGGGCGATGTGGGCCTCGGGGAACTCGGCCCGCGTGATGCGAATGGCCTCCAGGATGTGCCGCGCCTGGCCGGGATTGGTCGAGGCCGGGCGCACGAGGTGGTCGAAGTACACGCGGTCCAGCCCCACCCCCTTCGCCTTCACAGCCTCGGCAATCGCCCGCGTCAGCGCCACGCGCCCCTCCAGGTCCTCCGGCATCCCGCCGTCGTCCATCGTCAGCGCCACCACGCCCGTCTTGTGCTTCTTCACGAGGGGCAGGATGCTCTTGAGACGCTCCTTCTCCCCCGTGATCGAGTTGATGATCGTCCCCGGGCGGTTGCAGAGGCTCAGGCCCTTCTCGATGGCCTTGGGATTCGTCGAGTCGAAGGCGAGCGGCAGGCCGGTCGCCTCGGCCACGACCTCGGTGAGCCAGGCCATGTCCTTCACCTCGCTGGCCGGGTCGCCGCCGGCGTTCACGTCAATGTGCGTGGCCCCGGCCGCCTCCTGCTTCTTCGCCTGGCCAGCGATGAAGGCCGCGTCGCGGGCGAGCACCCGCTCCCGGATGCTCTTGCGGGTCATATTGATGCGTTCGCCGATAATCGTGAAGGGGGCGATGGCTGGGCCTCCTGCTCCGTGGTGGTGACGCGCATCTGAGCCAACGGCCCGCCATTCTAGCGCGACGGCCCGGCCGCTTCAACACGCAGACTGCCTGAAGGCAGCACTCCAAACGGGTCGCTCTCCTTGTTCGGAGTCCTGCCTTTAGGCAGTCTTGTGTCGCGGAAAAGACACCCGCTGTCTCCTGCCGTCCACGGCCCTATCGCGGAAAAGACACCCGCTGTCTTTTGCCGTCCACGGCCCTACGGGTGCTTCGCACAAAAGACAGCGGGTGTCTTTTCCGCGCCCTGCGCCGCGCCCTCACCTGCAATCCCGGCCCACGCCGCACACACCCGGCAGCACCCGGCAGTGCCCCTCACTGCGGCGGGATGAGCTTCGCGTCGCGCAGCGGCTGCGCCAGCGGCTCGTAGTCCAGCCGCGCGCCCAGCCGCAGGATCGACTCCCCCAACAGGTCGCTCGGATACTTCTGCTTCTGCACCTCCGCCCGATACTCCTTCAGCCAGCGCCCGCACGCGCCCACCAACAGCTCCCTCACCGGCAGCACGATCCCCTCCCCCTTGATCTCCTGCTGCACGCAGGCAATCGCCAGTGCCGCGTCGGCCGCATACCGCTTCGCCACCGAATCCGCCGCCCCCGCCAGCGCCCGCCACGGAGCCACGGGATCGCCACCCCCAATCCCCCCAGCCCGCCGCGCCAGCGACCGCAGCCGCCCAGGCGCCTGAAGCACCTCCGCCAGCGACAGCGCCCCGACCAGCGTCTCCATCAACACCTTCGCCCGCTTCTCCCCCTTCGGATCGTCCGCATCCGAAACCTGCGCCACCGCGTGCGCCGCCAGCACATCGAGCGCTCGCCCCTTCGCATACTCCTTCATCCCCGCCGAACCCGCCAGCCGCGCCAGCGCACGCCGCACCTCCTCGCTCGAAGCGTGACGGCTCAACGCATCAACGATCGGCACCTGAATCGCCTGGAGCGGCGACTGCCGGAAGTCCCGCGCCTTCATCCCCTCCACACGCTCCACGTGCTCCGTCGCGATCCGCAGCAGGAGCGGCACCGCCTCCTTCGCCCCCCGCCCAGCGATCGCCTGAAGCAACTCCGCCTGCCGGCGAATGAACTGCGGCGGCTGTCCCCCCACGAACTCCCTGTCCAGATTCTCCCGCCTATTCAGCCCCTCGAACTCATCGTACAGCACCTTCGGGTCTGCCGCCTTCTCCACCGCCTTCTCCTCGGCCGCGGCCAGCGCCGCCCACACCCCGAACACCCCAGCCAGCCACGCACATCGCATCGCGCAACCCCCTCATCCCAAGCAGCGCACCCCATCCCCCCCGAACACCCCCCTCCCCTATATATAACCCGGCACCGAGGGCGAGTCAACACCCAACGCCCGCGTCGCGCGTGGCCCCCCGATCCCGGTCACGCGGCCGGGATGCGCGAATCGTCCTCGTCCTCGTCCCTCGTCCTCCTCCTCGACTCCTCTGCCCCCATCGAGACGAATCGAGAACGAGGGACGAGGACGACGGACGAGGACGATTGGGGACTGGCGAGCGGTCCAGCAGAAGCAGCGGCCGCTCTCCTCTCAAGAGCCCCCTTGCAGCGCGCACGGCCCGGCGCTATACTCTCACGCAGCCAGCGACACCGGAGGTCCAGCTCGTCATGCCCACCCTCAACTGGATCGGCAAGCAGGCCGTCGTCAACCACCAGCACCACGTGCCCTACCGACTCCTCACCTGCGACCCCGAGCTCTCCGCCGGCGACCCCGACGCGGGCAACCTCCTCGTCGAGGGCGACAACCTCGAGGCCTGCGGCGCTGGTGAGCTTCGCGGACCTGGCGGCGCATGTGTTCTTCACGGAGACGGGGGTGCCCATCCCGAAGCGGGCGAGTGGCAAGTCGCCGCTCCTGGGCCTCCACGAGGGGAGGGCGGTGTACCTCCTCTTCAACGGCGTGATGGGCGACAAGCGGCCGAAGGGTGGCAACGTGCTGACGGGCGATGTGCTGGCGAAGCTGCCGCCGCACCACGGGCCGAGGGTGGTGTATGGGGAGGCGAGCCGGCTGTCGGCCGAGCGCCTGGCCCGGGAGGGCATTGTGTTCCGCCAGATTCCGTATGAGATCAAGGTGACGTGATGAGCTACTGGGAGGCCCTATTGTGGGCAGGGGCACGATTGTGGGCGGGGGCTCTGTCCCCCGCGAAGAAAAGGTCGGGGACAAGACGCGGGGCACGGAGGCCCCGCCCACAATGGGGCCGGCAGGACACAGCCGAGGGCGGCTGTGCGACATGGCAGAAGCGGCTTGCGCGGCAGGCGCGGTCCGCGCATAATGAAGGTGGAAGGAGGACCAGCCGTGGCCCCGTACGTGATGGATGTGCCCACGGATGTGCTTGGGGACTTGTGCCGCCGGTGGAAGATCACGCGGCTTGAGATTTTCGGGTCCGCCGTGCGCGACGACTTCGGGCCGAAGAGCGACATTGACCTGCTGGTCCTCTTCGCGCCCGACGTCGAGATGGGCTTCCTCGCCTGGGCGCGCTGTGAGCGGGAGCTGAGCAAGCTCTTCAGGCGGCGCGTGGACCTGGTCCCCAGGGATTGCCTGAAGCCCCTCATCCGCGACTCTGTGCTCGCCAGCGCCAAGGTGCTCTATGCGGCGTGAGGAGCTGCATCCGCGCGGCATCGTTGAGGCAGCGGACCCCATCCCCCCGAGCACACCCCTCCCCTACACATGCCCCGGCGCGGAGCGAGGAGTCAATCGGACGCGGGCCGGCGCATGGGGCGACCGTGGACATACCAGTGCATCAACAGGTCTGTGACCTCTTTGAGGAGCTTGTCGTTCTCGCCCGTTCGGCTGCGGGCCACCTCGCCCAGGCCCGCGCGCGCCTGGGCAACGCGGGCGTCAAGGGCGGCAAGGAGAGCCGAACACCCTGCGCCCGTGGGTGGCAGGCTGACAGGGCCGGATGAGCCCAATGAGCCGAGCCGAGCAACAAGCTCGGCCTCGGCCCGCGTGGCGCATTCCACGTGGGCCTCGCGCCCTTTCCCAAAGTACACGATCTTGGCATCGAACATGTGCTCCGCAGGCGGGAGTTGCACGTTGCCCCCTTCGGGGAGCCGCACTTCCTTCGTCGTCCCCGGCTGGTCCATGAGCCATTCCCGCAGGGGCTGGGTGTCCTCAAGCTGAGCAGCGTCCCAGGCATCTGCGGCCAACTCGTCGGGGCGGAAGCGGCGGGCCTTCGTCTTCGACCGCTGCTCCATCTTCTCGATCTCGACGACGCGAATCTGGCGGTAGTGCCGGGCCGTCTCCTCATAGAGCTGGTCAATCAGCCGCGCGCGTTCCGCCGGGTCCTTCACGCAGAGCATCTCGAACACTGCATCGTCCAGCGCCCGGCGGTCCGGCTGCCGCAGTTCCACAGGCAGCACGATGGGCCGCTTAGCGATCTCTCTCGCCCGCTCGGGCGAGTGGCACTCCATCAGTTCCTCTTCGAGGAGCCGGCCGGCCGGGCGCTCGCACATCCTCTCGAACGCCGCCAGAATCTTGCCGGCGACCCGTTCGTCAACTCCCCGCGGATCCGGGACCTCGATCAGGTTCACGTCTACCACCTCGGTCTTCAGGTTACCCTCCGTGCCAGCGTACCGGCCGTAGAAGGTCTTGAAGAGGCCCAGGATTGTGGAGTTGAGGACAGCCACAAGGACCCGCCGCTCCAGCTTGCTCAGTTTCGGCGCGCTGATGTCGAAGAGGTTGTGGTTGCAGATCAAGCGGTCCGGGTTGGCTGCGACGATGTGGCGGTATTGTTGCGCCTCTGGCCAGAATCCGAGGCCGGGCCTGGCGATGCCCGTCAGATCGTACCACGGGTGGCGTGCCGCGCACGTGGTCCGCTTGGGAATGGGAACGGGGCGCGACTTGGCAGAAGCGAATGAATGCTTCTCGCCATATTGGAGATAGCGCCTGACGAGGGTTCCGGCTAAGGCACTGAGTGGCTTGTCCACGAGTAGGACCATCCGCTTGATCTCGCGCCCCCTGACTTCGGGCCTCTTGATCTGCATGAGGCTGTGCACCTCCGGAGCAAGGTACTCGCTCTCGATGGGATGCACACTGCCATCGCCGGCTCTGACGATCTTGACTTTGCACTCAGCAACCCTTAAGCGTGGGATGCCATACTGACGGGAAAACGCGCGGTCTTCCGGGAACTGCTTTAGCTTCTCCTCTGTCACGTCAAGAGGCATGAAAAAGCCGTCGCAACCGCTTCTGATGCCGCACTTGAGTTGGGCGATCTCTCCGAAGGGGAACATTCTCTGCGCGCGGGCGCGTATCAGGTCGAAGTAGAACTGCGGGGCGCGGAGGAACCTGCCCCACTTGCCTGCGAAGCTCACGCCCAGGGTCTTGCCGGCGCGCTGGCCCTCGTCCCACAATTCGGCCTGGGGCTTGACGATGATGCGGAGGTCGCCATCGGCAAAGTCGCCACCCACACCGAGGATGCGGTCGCGCAAGCCGGCGGCGGCCTGGAAGCGCGCCGCGTCGTCCTCGCTCTCCAGCTTGCCCAGGATGTCCACGAGGCACCGCTGGAACCGCACGAAGCGCACCACATTGCCGTCCCGTGCCGTCTGGTCGCTGCACCGCTGGAGGATCGTGGCGCACGTCTTCACGCGGGCGTCCTCGAACCATGGTTCCTCCGTGCTCTCGAGGATGGCCACGATCCTGAAGTTCCTGAGCATCCACTCCTGGAGGGGAAAGCCGTATTCGACGTCGAGCCACGACGACGAGCTGAGGAAACCGAAGTACCCGCCCACGCGGAGGAAGCGGGCCGCCGCGGGCCAGAAGTAGCAGTGGAGGTCGCTGCGTCCCGACAGGCCGACATCGGGCCAGGTCTCCCGCAGCAACCTCCCCAGCTTGTCCTTGAGTTCCTTACCCAGCTTCTCCTGCCGCACGTACGGCGGGTTGCCCACCACGGCGTCCAGGGCGGGGAGGAACACGTCCTCGACAGTGCGCGGGTCGGGACCTGGGACGGTGCAGAAGGGCTCGCCGTGGCGAACGTCAAAGAAGTCTTTCCGTGCGATGCAGGGGTAGTTCCGCTCGTCGGTGATCTCGCGGGCGGCGAGGTTCAGGGTGGCAAGGTGCGCGGGGTAGAGCGCGATGTCGCATCCGAAAAGCTCGGAGAGCCGTTGTGCGTGGGTTCTTGCAGGGTTCAGCACCTTCTTGAGGTAGTAGGCTCTCACGAGGAAGCTGCCGCTTCCGCAGGCGGGGTCCAGCACGTTCGCGTCGGCGTCACGGATGCAGAACGCATTGATCAGGTCAACGACCTCGTCGCTGGTGAAGTGCTGGCCGTAGCGGTGGCGCTCCTCTGGGCTGATGAGGCGCTGGAAGATGCGGCCCACGATGTCGGAGGAGACGCTGCTGAAGTCGTAGCCCTCCACGGCGCGGAGCACGCTGCTCCAGGCGGCCACGGCCTCCGCGGGCTTGAACAGGAGCATGCTCCCCCAGTCGTGTTCCCCCGCGCGCGGGTGGAAAAGCGGCTCGTAGTCGCCGCTGACGCGCACGGCGTGCTCGAAGCGCCGGAGCAGGTACTGCAAGGCACGCTCGGGCCTTCGGTGGGCACCGACCAGTCTGAGCGCAGGCAGTTCCTCGAAGCGGGCCCTGAGGGCCTGGTAGAAGATGATGCGGTTGGTCAGGACATAGCAGAGCGAGCGGGCTGCCGCGTCGAGCGTCCCGCGCCATTCGTCGGGCGCGCTGCGCACGAACGTGCGGTCCTGGCTCGCCAACCATTCCTGAAGCTTCATGTCGAAGGAGCGGTCGCGGTCCGCCTCACCGTGCAGCCACGACCTGAGGAGGCCCACCGGCCAATCGAGATGGCTCTCCAACGACCGGATGAAGATGTGGTCGGGCGGCATTCCCCAATCCGGTTGCCGCCCCGTCACGATCGCCGCGAGATCAGACAACAGCGCGGGCAGGAACTTGTTCTTGATTCGCTCGAGGACCTCGGGACGCGCTATGTCTTCCGGGCTGGCGAGGTCCAGGCCCAGGCGCCACTCGCGCACTCGGCGCTCCAGGAGAGGGACGTCCCACTTCTCGCGATCCCAGAGGACGAACGTGTTCACATTCCAGGTGAAGAAATACTGGACGTTCTCGTTGTCGGCCTTCTGATGCGCGTCTTGGACTAGATCGTCGGCGTACGGGGATCTACCCTTGGGCGTTCCCGGCAACTTCACCTCGCCGGTGAGAACGAGCTTGCCGGTGGGGCTGTAGAAGCGCAGGTCCTTACGCCTGAGCTTCAGCGCGCCGGTGCCGTAGCCCTCGATCTTGCCAGAGGTGAAGTACGATTCCGGCTTGTCGTGAGACAGCAACTCCACGGCCGCGGCAATCTGCGCGCAGAAGTCGCTCTCGTGTATCGTCTTCCCCAACGCGCACCCCCCGACATGAGGATACATGGGCTTGACCGTTCTTCGCCATTAGAGCAGGCTGCCCCCGAAAAATCAACCCCCGCACTGACCTGGGCCAACTCTCGTGCCCCGGTCTGTTGCACGGCACCGTGCGTCCATACCCATCCGCTCCGTCCGTGGCTGAGCCCCGATCCCCTCTTCCCCGCGCCCGCCCCCTCTGCGTGCGCCCAGCAACCGCGCAGAATGGTTGCCCGCTCTTGATGGGGCGCCTTCTTGCAGCCTCCTCCGCGAGGAACGACTCCCGTCCCGCCGGCAACGCTCTACGGAGCGATTCCCAAACGCCACCCATGTGTGGCGTTTCTTTTTGGCCCGGACATCGGGCCGCATGTCGCCTGCCGGCAGGGCGACGATGGCCGCTCACTGATGTCGAAAAATGAAGGGCTGTGTCGAAAAACGACCGAAATTGCGCCCGAGCGCGGGGCGGCTCACCGGGGGCAGACGCAGGCTTCCTTGCGCGCGCCGCAACGCTCGCAACGCTGGACGTTTACGTTGCAGGGATAGCCCTTCGCCTCGTCGGGGCCGAGGAGGGTGAAGGTGGCGCTGACGGGCTCGCCGACGGGGTAGGCGGTGACTGTGAGCTGGTTGCGGGGGCCAACCTGGCCAGCTCGAAGGACGAAGTGCCAGCGGCCGGCGTCGAGCTTCGTGACCTCGGCCTCCCAGCCGTCGGGCGTGGCAACCTCGATGCGGCTGAGCGCTTCGTAAGCGTCGTCACGGCATAGGGATACGGCGAGGGTCTTGGCAATGCCGGGGCGGAGGACGGGTTCGCCGTGGTAGTGGAGGGCAAGGTCATAGCCAGCGACGCGCTCGATGGCGGCCATGGGGTCACGACCGAGGGCGCGGAGGGCGCGGTCGTTGCGGAAGAGGACGGAAGTGTCGTCGGGGCAATGAGTTGCGTCGGCGAAGCAGGCGGCGTCGGAGCGGGCGGGGAGCAGTTGGCGGGCGATGGCCTCGGTGCGGCGAGTCAACTCGGCGATGTCGCGGGGAGCGGAGCAGTCGCCTGTGAACTTGTGGAGGACGATGGCTTCGCCAATGGGCTGCCGCCAGCGGTCGGGGATGCCCGCGGTTCCGCCGATGATTCCGAGGACGGAGCCGAGGGTGGCGCCGGTGCAATCCGTGTCGTAGCCACAGTTTACGGCTTTGCAGAGCTTGTCGCCGAAGTCGGCGCCGTAGAGCCAGCCGAGGATGGTGAAGCCGTGGTTCTGGGGGGCGTGGCAGGGGTTGTGGTGGCCGAAGGAGCGGAGGATGCGGTCGCGGCACTCCTCCCAGGGCATGGCGTTGGCGTGGCACCAGAGGACGTCGCGGATGACGCGGGAGATGCGGGACCAGATGGGGATCATCGCAAGTCCAATGCGGATAAGCGTTTGCGGCTCCTGGATGACGAATGCGGCGGATTCGAGGGCGGCCCAGAACATTTCGCCGTAGACCCCCTCGCCGCCGGCGTGGTCGAGCACGGCGTCGTGCCAGGCGAGCGCGGCGGCGAGCTGGGGGTCGCCTGGGGCGACGCAGGCCCAGATTTCGCTGCGGATGGGCGAGCCCATCTCGTCAATGTAGTAGTTCTCGAAGCAGCCGCTGACGGGGGGGCGGAGGCCGCGACCGAGGTTGCGGCGGCAGAAGCCGTATTCGTTCCAGGGGTAGGCGGAGAGGAAGCGGACCCAGTAGTCGGCGAGGTCGCCGCAGGTGACGTCTATCCCTCGATCTTCCAAGCACTTGAGCCAGGCGAGCTGGAGGTCCAGGTCGTCGTTGGGCGCGCTCTTGCTGGGGAGGGGGTCGTAGAAGGTGAGGTGTTGGAGGTCTTTCTTGCACTCGTAGGGTGCGCCGAGTGTTCCGCCGATGTTCTTTCCGAGCCAGCAGGCGAAGACCTTGTCGCGGTAGTCCTCGATGCCGATCTGGATGGGGCGCTTCATAGTGGCTCCTTGTGGTGGCGGGTGTGGGGCCGGGGCTGGCTGGGAGCGTCGGCGGCTGGTTCGTGAGGCATCGCCCGAATCTCCCGGAGGGCCTTGGCCGCGGCGGCGGAGACCACCTGGGTGGAGTGGTCCACCATGTGGGTGAGGTAGCGGACGGCATGCGCGGGGTCCACCTCGACCATCAACTGCACGACGGCGGCCGGGTCGCCGGCTTCGAAGCTGAAGGAGTGGTGGCGCAGCTTGCGGCGTCCGAGGGCGATTTCGTGGAGCTTCGAGAGCGTCTCCTTATCATTCAGCGCCTTGATTTCCGCGACGACCCACCGGCGGACCGCTCCCTGCGGGTCGCGCGCCTGGCCAAAGAGGTAGTTCTCGACGAGGCGCTCAATGAGCTCGGCGTGGCCGAGGCGCCGCAGGGCCTGGAAGGCCGCGGACCGCACGGGCAGCGGAGTGCTGGGCCTCTTGAGTGCCTCGAGGAAGCCGCCCACGTGGCGGCTATCCACCACTTCGCCGAGGGCCTCGACGGCCGCAACGCGCACGCGCTCGTGCTGCCGCTCGTGCAGGATGGCCGCGTTGAGCGCTTCCAGGATTCTCGTGTCGGGGCATCGCTTCTGGACGGCTGCCAAGGCTGCTGCCGCCTCGAGGCGAAGCGCCTCGGGCCCCTTGTCGAGCGCCGCGCAGAGCGCGGGCACTGACCGCTTCGAGCCAATCTCCGCGAGGCCTCGCGCAGCGTCCAGGGTGGGCTGAATCGGCCCGTGGGCTCTGATGGCCGCCTCAATAACCCCGATGGCCTTGCTTTCTTTCCACCGGCCCAGTAGTGCGCGCATCATGCACTGAGCCTCCACTGGGGGCACCGGCCCTTTCCCAGTAGTATCCCGCACTCGGGGGCTTCTGTCAAGCCGTTTGCGCGCCTGGAATGTACCCCCGGTAGAAGGCCCAACTTTCGTGCCGGCTGAAGGGTTTTGAGGGGCGCGTCGTAAGTCGGCGCTGGAGGGCCGAGGACGGCATCCGCTTCCTCAAGACCGGTCTGGGACTGGAACGGGTGCGGGTCATGAACTGGCGGCGACTTCGGCACATGATGGCCCTGGCACTGCTGGCCATGACCGTGATCGCACTGGCCCTCGAACAGCCGCACCGCTGGCGTACGCAACTCATCGCACGAGGGAAGTCGCGGCGTCCCTGCGGGTTGCGGCGGCATCGCGCCGCTCGCCGGCGAGCGGCGCCGCTGCCGCGTTGCGTCTCCTCAGCGATGCGCTCCGTAGCATCGCCTGCGTCGCCGCGCCTTGCATCCGCCCCGCTGGCGCCGGCAACGCAGCCCACGTGGGTCCTGAGATAGTTTCTAAGGGCGGGGGCGAAAGGCAGCCGTCGGGGCGAGGCCGGGGACATGCTCGCTGGTAGCACGCTCTCATTCGAGCGTCCAGAGGGCCACGGACTTCTCGTCGCGGATGAAGATGCGGTTGCCGGCGACGACGGGGTGGGCGTAGGTGGCAGCCTCGGAGACCTTGTACTTGGCCACTTCCTCACATTGCTTGGGGTTGGGCTTGAGGACAAGCAACTCGCTCGTGCTGGGGAGGGCGAGGAGGACGGAGCCGAGGTCGAGGATTGCCGCGAAGCCGCGGCCGCGCTGGGCGGCGTCAAGCCACGCCGTCTTCCCGTCCTTGGCGTCGAGGCAGAAGAGGTTGCCGCGGTTGGTCTGGCCGTAGAGGAAGCCGTCCTTGAGGACGGGGGTGTTGAATTGGACGGCGACGTCGGGGTTGCTCCACAGCTCCTTGGCGGCGAAGGCATCGCCCTGCTTCTCGATCTTCAGGGCCTTGGTGCCCCGGGCGGCGCCGGTGACGTAGACGGTCTGGCCATCCACGATGGGCGTGGCGGAGTTGTAGGCGCGGTCCTGCGGGATGAAGGGCACTTGCCAGAGGAGCTTGCCATCAGCCGCGGCCACGCCCACGATGCTCTTCTCGGTGAGGGTGATGAGCTGCTTGACGCCCTCGATGGTCGCGACGATGGGCGAGGAGTACTGGGGGGCTTCGCCTGCCCAGCGCCACTTTTCGTCGCCGGTGGCGAGGTCGTAGGCGATGAGGCCGCCGTTGCCCTGGCCGCCCAGGTGCGCGATGGCGAGCCCGTCCACCACGACGGGGGACATGGCGGTGAAGAAGGTGGGCACGGTCTTGGGGAAGGGGTCCTTGCGCCAGAGGAGTTTGCCGCTGGTGTCGAGGCAGGAGAGGATGCCCCCGATGCCGATGACTACGAGCTTGCCATCGGCGACGACGGGGGAGCTTCGGGGGCCTGGGTGGCGAGCGGCGCCGCCCGTGGCGGCGACGGCCTCGTACTTGTCGCGCCATAACTCCTTGCCGTCGCTGGCGTTGAGGCAGAGCATCAGCTCCTCGCCGCCCTGGCGGGTGAAGACGTAGAGCTTGTCGCCCACGAGGGCGGGCGTGGAGTCGCCGGGGCCTACGGGCACTGTCCACTTCTGCGTCAGCGCCTTCGGCCAGGTCTGGGGGGCAGTGAAGCCGGCCACCTTCCCCTCGCGGCTTGGCCCCCGCCACTGAGGCCAGTCCTGAGCCTGTGCTGTGGCGAGCAGGGCCGCGAGGCCCACAATCGCGCCGATGGTCCGAGCATGCCTTCTCATGGCCTCTCCTCTGCTCCCCGTGTGTTGGTTGCGGCAGGCCCCGTCGGCCGTGCCACCTGACGTGGTATTGTACCCGCCTTTGCCGCGAATTCAAGGGGATTGGTCCGTGAGGCCTGGGCAACACGCCCCAGAGCCTGAGGCTGATCTTTGCCCACATCTCTGGGGATGAGGGCTCCCAGCCCCGTCAGGGGCGTCAGAAGGTAGCCACGGGCGTAAGCCCGTGGACTTGGCCGCCCACGGTCCAGCCCCCGCAGGGGGGCGGCAGAAGCGTCGGCCGCCAGGGCATTCTGCCGCCCCCTGCGGGGGCTGGACCTCGCACACGCCCGAACCCACGGCTCACGCCGTGGGCTACCACCTGCCGCCCGCCGGGGGCGGGCTGGGGAGCCCGAGATGTGGGCAAAGATGAGAGCCTGAGGCGGGGACACACCGCCAGCGCGCTAGAGGATCAAGGGGAGGAGGAAAGAGGGCTGATCCTCAAGGGCAGGTGATGCTTAAGCGATGTGGTAGCAATGACTTAGGTTTGGGCCATCAGAGGATCAAACCCTGGGAGGGGGGAGTTGATCCTCTATCGTCGGGTGCGGCGGGCGGTGCGGTAGGGGCGGCGGGAGGACTGGGGCTTGGGGACGGCGAGGGGCCTGCCCTGGAGGGCGAAGAGGCGGTCGCGGAGTTCGGCGGCACGCTCGAAGTCGAGGACGGCAACAGCTTCGTGCATCTCGCGTTCGAGTTCGGCGGCCTGCTCGCGGCGGACGTAGTGCGGCTCGTCCTCGCCCACGAGGTCGCGTTCGAGGCGGTGGGCGGCCACCTCGTCCTGGATGCCGCGGAGGATTTCCTTCTGGATGGTCCTGGGGGTGATGCCGTGCTGCCGGTTGTAGGCGAGTTGGGCCTCGCGGCGGCGATCGGTCTCGCGGATGGCGCGGCGCATCGAGTCGGTCATCGTGTCGGCGTAGAGGAGGACCTCGGCGTTCACATTGCGGGCGCAGCGGCCGATCATCTGGATGAGGGAGGTTTCGGAGCGTAGGAAGCCCTCCTTGTCGGCGTCGAGGATGGCGACGAGGGCGACCTCTGGGAGGTCGAGTCCCTCGCGGAGGAGGTTGACGCCGACGAGGAGATCGAAGTCGCCCTTTCGGAGGTCGCGGAGGATTTCGACACGCTCGATGGTTTCGATTTCGGAGTGGAGGTAGCGGCAGCGGTAGCCTTCTTCGAGCATGTAGTCGGCCAGGTCCTCGGCCAAGCGCTTGGTGAGGGTGGTGATGAGGACGCGCTCGTGGCGGTCAACGCGCTTGCCGACCTCGCGGACGAGGTCCTCGACCTGGCCCGTGGCGGGGCGGACGGTGACGGCTGGGTCCACGATGCCTGTGGGGCGGATGAGCTGCTCGACGGCCTTGCCGCCGCACTTCTCCAGTTCCCACGGCCCGGGGGTGGCAGAGACGAAGAGGAGGGTGGGACAGAGCGATTCCCACTCGGCGAATGTGAGGGGGCGGTTGTCGAGGGCCGAGGGGAGGCGGAAGCCGTGCTCGACGAGGACCGTCTTGCGCGAGCGGTCGCCCGCGTACATCGCCTGGAGCTGGGGAATCGTCACGTGGCTCTCGTCCACGATGGTGAGGAAGCTCTGGGGGAAGTAGTCAATGAGGACCCAGGGTCGGCTGCCTGGGGCGCGGCCGGCGAGGTGTCGGGAGTAGTTCTCGATGCCTGGGCAGTAGCCGGCCTCGGAGAGCATTTCGAGGTCGTAGCGTGTGCGGGCTTCGAGGCGCTGGGCCTCGATGAGCTTGCCCTGGGAGCGGAACCAGGCGAGGCGCTCCTCCAGCTCCCGCTCGATGCCCTCCAAGGCGGACGTGATCTTGGATTCGGGCAGGACGAAGTGGCGGGCGGGGAAGATGGTCAGCTCGTCGTGGAGGTGGAGTGCGTTGCCGCTGAGGGGGTCAATCTCGGCCAGGCGGTCCACCTCGTCGCCGAACATCTCCACCCGGTAGGCGGTCTCCTGGTAGGCGGGCGCGATCTCGACGGAGTCGCCGCGCGCGCGGAAGTGGCCGCGGGCCAGCTCGAAGTCGTTACGGTCGTACTGGATGTCCACGAGGGCGCGAAGCAGGTCGTCGCGCTCGATGCGCTGGCCGACGCGGAGGACGACGCGCATCTTCTCGTAGTCGGCCGGAGAGCCGAGGCCATAGATGCAGGAGACGCTTGCGACGACGATGACGTCGCGGCGCGAGAGGGCGGCGCTGGTCGCGGCCAGGCGCAGGCGGTCTATATCGTCGTTGATCGAGGCGTCCTTCTCGATATAGGTGTCCGTGCTGGGGATATAGGCCTCGGGCTGGTAGTAGTCGTAGTAGCTGACGAAGTAGTGGACGGCGTTGTGGGGGAAGAACTCGCGGAACTCGGCATAGGTTTGGGCGGCGAGGGTCTTGTTGTGGGAGATGACGAGGGTGGGGCGCTGGACGTGCTGGATGACGTTGGCCATGACGAAGGTCTTGCCCGAGCCGGTCACGCCCATGAGCGCTTGGCGTGGGCGGCCTGCGCGGAAGCCTTCGACCAGCCCGCGGATGGCGGCAGGCTGGTCGCCGGCGGGCCGAAACGGGCTGATGAGCTGGAACTCCACAGGCTCTCCTTGCTTGCTCGGGGGCCGCTGGGATGCGCGCCATCGCCATTCTACACCGTGGCGCGCGGGCAGGCAAGGGCGTGGCTATCGGGCAATGGGGTTGACAGGGGGGGGCCTGAGTCGTATAAAGAACAGTGGGTGAGGGAACAGGGGGAATGCGTATGGCGAAACAGGGCGTCACTCGCCGGGAGTTCCTCGGCACTTCGGCACTGGCGGCAGGCGTCGCAGGGCTGGCGGCCCGCGAGGCCACGGCACAGGAGACCAAAGCGATGAAGGTGAAGTTCGGCCTCAACCTCCTCGTCTACAACGCCGCGTTCACGAAGGACGACGTGCACCTGGTCAAGAAGGTGGCGGACATGGGCTTCGACGGGGTCGAGGTGCTGTTCGCCGACCTGGGCATTCTGGACGCGAAGGCGACGCGAAAGGCATGTGAAGAGGCGAAGATGGGGCTGACGGCCTGCTGCGTGATGGTGCCCGATGCGAATCCGTGCAGCCCGAAGCCCGAGGTGCGCAAGGCGGCGGTCGAGCGGCTGAAGAAGATGGTGGACATCTGCGCGGAGATGGGGGGCGAGGCCATCGCCGGCCCGCTCTACTCGCCCGTGCGGGAGCTGACGGGCAAGGCGCCGACCGAGGACGAGAAGAAGTGGTGCGCCGACGCCCTCCGCGCCGCGGCCGAGCACGCCGACAAGGCGAAGATCAACGTCGCCATCGAGCCCCTCAACCGCTTCGAGACCTATGTCGTGACCACCATCGCTGACGCCACGAAGCTCGCCAAGATGGTGGACCACCCGAGGCTGAAGGTGCAGGTGGACACCTTCCACGCGAACATCGAGGAGCGGGACCCGGCGGCCTCGATTCGCGCCTGCGGGCCGATGGTCGGCCACTTCCACGCCTGCGAGAACGACCGCGGCACCCCTGGCACGGGCCACGTGCCGTGGAAGGATGTGTTCACCGCCCTCAAGGACATCAAGTACGACCGCTGGGTGACGATCGAGAGCTTCGCGACGGGCATCCTGGACCTCTGCGCCGCGGCCTGCATCTGGCGCCCCATCTACGACAGCGCCGACAAGCTGGCCAAGGACGGCCTGGCCTTCCTCAAGAGAATGGCCGCCGAGGCGTAGCGGAACCCGACTAGAAGGAGATCCACCATGGGTATCACCTTTCTCGACATAGAGGTTGCCAATCCGGCCAACCCCGAGGTGGCCCAAAGCTTGGAATTCCTGGTTGACTCGGGTGCCGTTTACTCCGTGGTTCCTGCACCAATCCTGGAGCGGCTTGGTATCAAGCCTCTGAGCCAACACACATTTCGGCTATCAGATGGCACGAGGATTGTGCGCAGGAAAGGTGCCGCGGTCTTCAGGTATCTGACCTGCGTTGGCGTGGCCGATGTGATTTTCGGTGAACAGGACGACATCACCCTGCTCGGTGTTTCCACGCTGAACGCCCTCGGCCTCTCGCTGAATCCCCTGAAGCGCGAGCTGACCGAGTTGCCTATGGTGCTCGCATGACTGCATCACGTAGCCGCAAGCGTCCCGCTTGCGGGCAGCCGACAAGCGGGACGCTTGTCGCTACGGGAGCAGGAAACAAGGAGACCGGAACATGGCAGAGAGAGATGTGAACAGGCGTGAGTTCCTCGGCACGGGCGCGGCAGCCGCCGGCGCTGGGCTGGTGGCGGCCGGGGCACTTGGCGCCGAGGCGCCGAAAATGCCGCCCAAGGAGAAGATTCTCAGCTACAACGAGAAGATGGAGTACCGCCGCCTGGGCAAGACCGACCAGTGGGTCTCCGCCATCAGCCTCGGCGGCCACTGGAAGCGCTGCCCCTTCAAGGGCGAGGAGTTCGACAAGAACCGCGCCGAGATCATGGCCAAGTGCCTCGACTCGGGCATCAACTACGTGGATGCGTGCTGGGGCAACGAGATCGTGGCCTACTCAAAGGCCGTCAAGACGATCGGCCGCCGCAAGGACATCTACTTCGGCTTCTCCAACGGCGGCCAGGAGATGCGCTTCGCCGAATGGCGCACGAAGAAGAAGCTCATGGAGTCGCTCGAGGGCATGATGAAGCAGACGGGCCTTGAGGTGGTGGACCTCTGGCGCCCCACCTGCCACGAGCCGGGCGGCATGCACACCTTCAACGAATCGTGCGAGATGATCGCCGCAGGCGAGCAGGCCGTCAAGGACGGCAAGGTGCGCTGGTTCGGCTTCTCCTCCCACGACCGCCGCTGGATCGAGATGATGATCCGCGAGTTCCCCATCGTCTCCTTCGTCGTTACCCCCTACACAGCCAAGACGAAGGAGAAGCCGACCGGGAGCTTCTTCGACACGCTCCGCAAGCACGACATTGGTTTCTTCGGCATCAAGCCCTTCGCCTCCAACTCCATCTTCAAGGGCGGCAGCGCGCCCGACGACGCGCACCGCGAGGAGGACGACCGCATCGCGCGGCTCGCTCTCCGCTACGTCCTTTGCTGCGACGTGCTCACTGCGCCCATCCCCGGCCTCATCTTCCCCCACCACGTCGAAAACTGCCTCAGGGCCATCGAGGAGCGGCGCAAGGAGGACCTGGTGGCGCGTCCAGCCGTCCTCGACAACCCGGAGCTCGCCGCGGCCGCCGACCGCATGTGGGAGCGGCTGCCGAAGGGCTACCAGTGGCTCAAAGACTGGGAATGGGTGTAGAAGAGAGGTGTTGGGTGTTAGGTGTTAGGTGTTGGGGGTCGAGAGAGCCGCAAGCTACAAGCCGCAAGCTTCAAGCTTTCGGAGGTTCGCTTCTGAGCTTGTGGCTTGTCGCTTGTGGCTTGCAGCTTGTTCTGGCCGCTGCCCTCCGAGGTGGCGAGGCGCCCAAGGAGGAGGGTTTTGTGGCCCTCTTCGATGGGAAGACCCTGAATGGGTGGGCGCCCCACAATGAGCCTGGGCATGGCTGGGGAGCGAAGTGGGAGGTCCGCGACGGCGCCATCGTCGGCGTCCAGGAGTGGCCCGAGGCCTGGGGCATGCTCGCCACGAAACAGTCCTTCGGCAACTTCGAGCTGCGCCTCGAGGTCAAGGCCGAGTGGCCCATTGACTCGGGTGTCCTCCTGCGGGCGACCGCGCAGGGGCGTGGCTACGAGGTGCCCCTCCACGGCCCGCCCGAGGGCAAGGACTGGGCAAAGGTCTGGAAAAAGGGCGAATGGAACGAGCTGAGGGTAGTCGTCCGCGGCAAGCCGCCCACAATCCAGACCTGGCTCAACGGCGCGGTGATGGCCGAGCTCAAGGACGACGCGAAGCGTGCCCGCGTGGGCGATTCGGGCCGCATCGGACTCGAAATCCACGGCGGCCGGGATGCATTCGCCAACCGCATCTTCTTCCGAAACGTTCGCATCCTGGAGCTCGAATAGCGCAGCGTGTCAGCCGCGTGATGTTGGCATCACCACTGGGCTTGCCCCAGTGGGACGATGATTGGCAGCTACGACGGGTGCCCCTCACCCCCCTCCCCCCGCCCGCCGCGGGCGGGGGGAGGGGAGGGGGGTGGGCCGCTGCTGTAGCGGCAAGTCCTCCGCCCCACCGACACAAGGTCGGTGGGGGCGGGAGATTCAACCGGTCGAAGTCGTACGAAGTAGCCTCTTACTTCGAGGGCGAAACATGAGCGAGAAAGACGTGACGCGGCGTGGGTTCCTGGGCGGGGCGGCAGTTGCAGGGGCAGCGCTTCTGGCAGCGGATGCCCCCGGGGCAGATGCCCCGAAGACGCCGCCCAAGGAGAAGATCCTCAGTTTCAACGAGCGGATGGAGTACCGACGGCTGGGAAAGACGGAGCAGTGGGTCTCCGCCATCAGCCTCGGCGGCCATTGGAAGCGCTGCCCGTTCCGCGGCGAGGAGTTCGACAAGAACCGCGCGGAGATCGTGGCCAAGTGCATCGAGAGCGGGATCAACTACATTGATGCCTGCACCCACGGCGAGGTGGTGGCCTACGCTAAGGCCCTCAAGAGCCTGGGCAAGCGCGACAAGATGTACCTAGGCTTCGACAGTTGCGGGGCGCGCAGCCCGGCGTTCCGCACCCAGGCGGCGCTCCTCCGCTCGCTCGAGGACACGATGCGGGAGGTGGGGATTGACGTTGTGGACGTCTGGCGCATCACGTGCCACGAGCCGGGCGGCATGCACACCTTCAACGAGGCCTGCGAATTCGCCGCCGCGGGCGAGAAGGCCGTCAAGGACGGCAAGGTCCGCTTCTTCGGCTTCTCCACCCACGACCGCCGCTGGATCGAGATGATGGTGCGCGAGTTCCCCATCGTCTCCGTCGTCGTCACCCCTTTCACCCCGAAGACCCGTCAGAAGCCCGAGAAGAGCTTCCTCGATGCGCTCCGCAAGCAGGACATCGGCTTCTTCGGGATCAAGCCCTTCGCGTCCAACTCCCTTTTCAAGGGCACGAGCGCGCCCGACGACCCGAGCCGCGAGGAAGACGACCGCATCGCCCGGCTGGCCTTGCGCTACTGCTTGACCTTCGACGTGCTCACGGCGCCAATCCCCGGCCTGATCTTCCCGCACCACGTCGAGAACTGCCTGAAGGCCATCGAGGAGAGGCGCAAGGATGACCTCGGCCCGCGGCCAGCGGTCCTCGACAGCCCCGAGCTTGCCAGCGCCGCCGACAGGATGTGGCAGCGCCTGCCCAGGGGCTACCAGTGGCTCAAGGACTGGGAGTGGGTCTGAGAGCCGTCTGCCGGCACCGGTTCCGGGCAGATACCGGGCAACCGGGGCGATGCCTTGGTGACAAGGAGGCGCTGCTATGGGAGTGACGGCGTGCCCGAAGTGCCGAGCGCGCGTCCGCGTGCCCGACGACGCCGTGGGCAAGCGAGCCGTGTGCCCGGCTTGCCGGCAGGTGTTCAGCGTCGAGGCCCTGCCAGCTCCTGTCGAGGCCCCGGCAGCTCCTGTTGAGGCCGCGCCGTCTCCGCCGCCGCCGCATCCCAAGCCGCCTCAGCTCCAGGAGAAGGCGTGGCATGTGCTCCTGGGCGGGCGGCAGTGCGGACCGTTCTCCACGCTCGAGCTTCGGGGCCTCGCGGCGTCGTCCGAGATCCGGAGGGAATCCCTCGTGTGGCGGGAGGGCATGCAGGATTGGGTGCCGGCCGGCGACACGCCGGCTCTCAGCGGCTGCTTTGCCAAGCCGCCAAGCGGTCCCCCGCCGCCCAGGTTGCGCAGCAGCATCCACGAGAGGAGCCGCCGTCAGCCCCAAGGGCCATCCGGGATTGGAGGCTGGCTGGTCCTGCCGGCCATCGGCCTCGTGATCGCCCCAATCCGGATCGTCGTCGGCATCGTGCAAGCGGCCAATTCGTTCGACACCTGGCAGTTCCGGACCGTCGAGACCCGGTTCCCGCAGCTCGCCAGCGCGGTCCGTGTGGAGATGTGGCTCGATGCCCTGGGGCTCGTGTTCATCGCTGTCGCTGCAATCGCCTTCTTCAGCAAGAAGCCGGCCGCCCCGAAGCTGATGGTGGCGCTCCTCCTCTACAACGTCCTGAAGAGCCTCGTTCTTACCCTTATCCTGGGCCCGGTAATGAAGGACCTCCCTGCCGAGGCCACGGCGCCACTGCTCACTGCCCTTGTGGGGACGCTGGTCGGGGCACTCGTCTGGATTCCCTACTTCCTCACATCGCGGCGTGTCAAGGCCACTTTTGTCTCCAGGTCCCACAGGGGGTACGAATGCTCACGAGTCGCGCCCTGATGGTCTTCCTTCTGGCAGGCGCGGCCCAGGCGGCGGATGTCCCGTTCGAGCCTGGCAAGGACGGCTGGCTGGCGCTCTTCGACGGCTCCGACCTCTCGCGCTGGAGGCGGAGCAAGAGCGCCGACTGGGCGCTCAACGGGGGCATCCTAGCCGGCACCAAGGGCGAGATCGTCAACTACTGGCAGTGGACCGACTTCGAGCTGGTCGCCCTCTGCAAGGGCGAGGGGGAGATTCGCTTCCGCTACTCCACCATCCCTGACCCCGCGCAGCCCGGCTACTGGCTCAGCGTGGCCGACGGCACGCTCCGCGCCGAGGGGAGCCGCATTGTGGCCAAGGGCAGCGGGGGTAAGGCCGACGATTGGCGCGAGGTGCGCCTCACCGCATCCAAGGGCGCCTTCACGGTCAGCTTCGACGGCAAGCAGGTGGCCGAGGGCAAGGACGCGACGTGCCCCCACAAGGGCGCGGTCTCCTTCGTCGCCAAGGGCGAGCCATTCGAGATCAAGCTCCTCCGCGCTCGCCCCCTCAACCTCGAAAAGCACGCCAATGTCCCCTCCCCCGACTCCGCCTGCTTCGTCTGCCATGCGAACTTCGAGGGGGAAAAGCTAGCCAAGAAGCACGCCGACGACAAGGCCGACAAGCTGGCCCGCGAGGAGGACGAGGAACACCTCCGGCCCGCCAAGGATCGCCCCAAGAAGTTCGGCTGCGCCGGCTGCCACGGCCCCTGCTTCGACCACCGCTCGGACGAGGACAACGTGACCGTGCCCGACGTGATGTACACCCGCGGCGAGGTCAAGGCCGCCTGCCTGGCGTGCCACACCCCGCACAAGACCGAGACCAAGCGCAAGGATGGCGACGGCCCCCCGCCGCCCAACCCCATCTGCACCGACTGCCACGGCCGGCACATGTGCAAGAACTGAGTCGTGCGTTCGTAGTTCCGCCTTCAGGCGGTCTTCCCGTTCGTAGTTCGGCCTTCAGGCGGTCTTCCCGTTCGTAGTTCGGCCTTCAGGCGGTCTTCGCCTTTCGTCCAGGCGGAAGGGTCTTCACCCCGGGGATGGCGCGCAGAACCTTCTCCGTGCCAGTGGGGCAGTAGATGACCAGCAGGCGCATCGTCCGCTTGCCCGTGTTGAGCGTCGAATGGTACGCTCCTGTGGGCACGAAGATCGAGGCGCCAGGCCCCACCTTCACCGTCCCGCCATCGTCCACCATCTGCTCGCCGTGGCCCGAGATGCAATAGATGATCTCCTCGGTGCCGGGGTGGTTGTGGCGGCTGTGGCCGCTGCCGGGGGCCAGCTCCACAAGCCCGCAGGTCATCTTCTTCGCCCCCGTGAGCTTCGGCTCGCTGAGGAGCCTGATGGTGCCCCAGTCGTAGACCAGCGTCTCAACGTCGCTCGGTCTGACAACTGCACCCTTACCAAGCTTGTCCATTGCCTCTTCCTTTCGTCATCGGGGGATGAATGGATGGGTGGATGAATGGATGAATGAAAGAAGCGAGCAGTCAGCCATCTCGACCCTCTCCATAGGCCGCGTTGCTCTCTTGCACGAAGAAGCTCTCATCCCATTGGCCCTGCTCGCGAGCAATCGCCACGCGCTCCAGCAAGCGGGCCAGACCGTTCTCGATCTTGTAGGCCGAGCTGTCGCCCTCCTCGAAGTCAGCTTGCGTGATCTGGCCTGCCTTCCTGTACGTGTGGAGCCCAGACACGGATTCGCCAACGGAACTGAGCGCGACGTTGAGGAAGCGTAGGTAGTCGCTCGCCGTGCGCCGGCAGTAGCCCTCGGCGATGTTGCGGTGGATGGAGTCAACGGCTGCAATCTGGTTCGAGGCCACCCGCCGCAGCCCGTAGGGGAAGGCCCTGAAGATCCTGCACGTCAGCACATAGTAGTCAACTGCGTCCTGCCATACCACCAGCTTTCGGTAGCCGCGATTCGCATTCCTGCGCGGACTCATCCATGATTCGTCCATTTCTGTCTCCTTTCTTTCACTCATCCACCCATCCATTCATCCATTCATCCTCTCACATGTCGGCCCCAAGCCGCATGTCCTTGAACCGCCTTGTTTGCGCCTCAAGCGCCCCCTCCACGGCGAGGCGCTCGATGCTTGACGCGCCAAAGAAGCCAGCAATCCCCTTGGTGTGCGCGAGAATGTAACGGACATCCTCCGGCTCGGCGATGGGGCCGCCGTGGCAGAGGACCAGGATGTCGGGGTTGACGGCTTTCGCGGCGTCGTGCATGGCCTGGACCCGCCTCGCCGCCTGCTCGAGGGTGAGGGCAGTGTGGGCGCCGATGCTGCCCTTGGTCGTGAGGCCCATGTGCGGCACCAGCACGTCGGCCCCCGCCTTCGCCATCGCGACCGCCGACGCCTCCTCGAAGACATAGGGGCAGGTGAGCATGTCAAGCTCGCGCGCGAGGCGGATCAGCTCGACCTCCAGGCCGTAGCCCATCCCCGTCTCCTCCAGGCCGGTGCGGAGCGTGCCGTCAATGAGGCCGACGGTGGGGAAGTTCTGAACCCCGTCGAAGCCCATCGCCTTGAGCTGCCGCAGGAACACGGGCATCAGGCGGAACGGGTCGGTGCCACACACGCCGGCCAGGACGGGCGTGTTCCTGACCACGGGCAGCACCTCGGCGGCCATCTCGACCACGATGGCGTTGGCGTCGCCGTAGGGCATCAGGCCAGCGAGCGAGCCGCGGCCCGCCATGCGATAGCGGCCCGAATTGTAGATGATAATGATGTCCGCCCCGCCCCGCTCGGCGAACTTCGCCGAAATCCCCGTCCCAGCCCCGCAGCCGAGGATGGGCCGCCCCGCGGCCACCTGGCCCCGCAATCGCCTCAACGCTTCTTCTCTTGGAATAAACGGCATGTAGGCTCTCCTCAGAGGATGAATGGATGAGTGGATGGGTGGATGAATGGCATGGCCAGGGTGCTTTCTCCTTCGAGAGGGCTTCCGCGATCTCCGCAATGATGTCTCTCTTGAGTCCCTCGAGACAGAAGTGGACGCCAGCAACTGCCGCCAGCGCCCCCACAATCGCCAGGAACGGCGCCTCGCGAGCCTGGCTTGTCACGCCCGCCAGAGCGCCGAGGAATCCCCAGGGTGCGAGCAGAGAGCCTGCCAGCCTCAGGTGGTCGCTGAGCAGCAGGAATACCGCGGCCACCGGTGTGCCAATGCCGTAGGCCAGCACAACTGCTTCCAGCAATCCAGCCATGGCTCAGGCTCCTTCTTCCCGTTTGCCCGATTCGGTGTTTGTGCGTTCCGTCGCGCCGGTTGTGGCCTTCTCGATGGCCTGGAGGATGTCCTCCTTCTGCTTCTCCATGTGGCTGAGGATGTCGCGCTTGACGCCGTGGAGGTAGATGAGCGCCCCGACGATGGCCCCCAGGATGCCGATGGGGACCATCAGCGGCGCGTCGCCGCGGTCGTGGCCCCACAGGCACGCCCACCCCGCCCCTGCGATGGCCAGCACGCAGCCGGCCGCCTTGTACCGCTGCTTCTCCAGGAGCAGGACCACGGCGACGGGCAAGATGAACATGAACGCGGCAAACAGGATGTCCACGGTCATCCTCCTGAGCAACTGGCTTCTTGCTCCCCGTTCCCACGCGCCGCGCGAGAACGCGAGATCGTGCCGAGACGCGTGGGCGAGGTCATTCCAATGTTCTTAAGAACGTCAGAACGACACCCCCGAGCTTCGACAGCCTGTGCACCACCCATCTTCCGCGGTTCTTCTTCAAGACCAAGCCGGTGAGCACCAGCCGCCTCAGGTGCTCGGCTCCCGTCTTGTAGCCCACGCCCAACCGCTGGCACACATGCAGGAGAGACAAGTCGGGAGCCTTCTCCAGAACGCGCATCATCTCGATCCGGCGATGGTTTGCGAATCCCCTGACGATGCGCTCCAACCTCCGTTCGCTCTTCTCTTCCTGCTCCACCGCGGACCTCCTTCGAGTTTAGGGCAGCGGACCACGAGCCTCCAGCGCTCTTGAAGATACCAGAAGCACCGCGTGCGGCGCAATACCCTTGGCCCGCTGGCGCCTTGGGCGCGGTTCGCAAGGGTTGGGGAGGGGTGTGCAATGTTCTGACGTTCTTAAGAACGTCAGAACCTCCCCCCAAGGCGCACCCCCCTCGCCCTGTGACGCCACGGCCTCCTCTCACACGGCTGGGGCCGGCGGTCGTGAGGTTCTCACGTTCTCAAGAACAATGAGAAGCACGGCCGATGGGCACGACCCGTTCACCTCCTGACGCCGCGGCCTCCTCTGACACAGTCGGGGCAGGGGGCCGGGATGTTCTGAGGTTCTTAAGAACGTCAGAACGACGCCGCGGGCGGAGAACACCTAGCCACCTGTCGGCACGGGGGCTCCGGGGCGCCCTCAGCTACGATGCAGGGCGCCATCAGCGACCTCGCCGTTGCCAAAGGAACTCCAGGAGCTTCGCCGCCACGGCGTCGGCGAAGGCGTCGTCGTTGATGTTGTTGTCCAGCTCGACAACCTCGATGCTGGGCTTCAGGTTCTCCTTGATCGCGGCGAAGAGGGCCTGATTCGCCTCGGGCCACCAGAAGTCCTTGCCCGGGGCGTCGAGCATGGAGACGCCGTGGAGGGGGAGGAAGAATGCGACGGAGCCTTTGGCGGCGTTGGCCTTCTCGGCGAGGATGCGGCCCAGCGCCGCGTTTTCCTCGGGCGTGGTGCGCATCAGGGTGATGTTGGGGTTCCAGCGGTAGAAGCGGCGGTCCTTGTACTTGGGGGGGACCGTCTCGGGTGCCCAGAAGTTCACCATGTCGAGGCAGCCTGGGCAGATGACCTGCGGGATGCCGCGTCGGGCCGCGGCGTCGCCACGGGTGGGGCCGGCGGTGAGGACGCCGCCGCAGAGCTCGTCGGCCCACTCGGTGGTCGTGACGTCGAGGACGCCCTCAATGAGGCCCTCGTCAATCAGGCTCTCCATCGTCTTCCCGCCGGTGCCTGTGGCGTGGAAGACGAGAGTTTCGTAGCCGCGGGCGGCCATTGCGGTGACGCAGCGGGTGACGACGGGGGTGGTGTTGCCGAACATCGAGGCGGCCAGCAGCGGCTTGGCCTTGATCTTCGGCGGCCTCGTTTCCACCATTCCCACGATTGCGCCCACGGCGTTCGCGTAGATGGGCGCGCTGATGCGGTTCACCCCCGCAACGTCCACCACCGAGGGCATCATCACGATGTCCTTCGTGCCCACGTAGGCGCTCGTGTCGCCCGAGGCGACGGTGCTGACCATGAGCTTTGGGAACCCGAGTGGGAGCGCGCGCATGGCCGCGGTGCCGATGGCGGTGCCCGCCCCGCCGCCCATCGAGAGGACGCCATTGATCCTGCCCCTGTCGTGGAGCCGCCTGGCCACGACGGCGATGCCTTTGGTCATTGTGGCCATCGCCAGTGCCTTGTCGGCCTTCTTCTGTAGCTCCTTGAGGGGGATGCCGCCGGCCTTCGCCACCTGGGCGGCCGACACATCGGGCCGGAAGGCGGGCCTGCCGACGACGCTCACGTTGATGACGAGCGCCTCATGCCCTCGCCGTTCGATCTCGGCCTTCACAAAAGCAAAGTCCGCGCCCTTCGTGTCGAGCGCCCCGACGACCGCAATTGTCTTTGCCATCGCGTGCTCCTTCTTCATCCTCGGCCGCCGTCTGAGTATAGGCCACAGCCCGCCGCGCATCAAGGGCCGAAGCAGTTGGAGGGCGCAACGGGACTGGTGTGGCTGGGATCGTCGCCCTTGTCGACGTCGTCCTCGTCGTCGAATCCTCGTCAAGCGGAAATGCCCAGAGCTCGACGACGACGACGAGGACGACGACGAGCACGAACGACGGGCTGAATGGCCTCCCCCGGAATCGGGGCCAGACTCGGGCGGGGTCGGGGAGCTTGACTGAGGCGGGACCGCGATGTAGACTCCGGCAAGGGGTCAGGAGGAACGGTCGTGACGCGGGCAAGCGCTTGGTTCAGGTTGGGGAGGGTTGTCCTGGCCTGGGCGCTGTGGGTCCTCGGCGCCGGGGCATGGGCGGCGGAGCCGCGGCCAGGAGGCGCGCCCGAGCCTAAGGTGGAGGAGG
>VGYV01000014.1 GCA_016872855.1 Planctomycetota bacterium | reverse complement strand
CTTGCAGGATGGGCGCTGCCGACGGACTACCCCCGCCCAGATTCCCCCTTTCCGCACCTGATAGCGGAGCAATCGGCTGCAAAAACCCGTGCCAAAGCCCCGAAGGGGGCGGCGGTAAACAGCGTCGCAAGATCGACAATTTGTTGTCGATGTTGAGTCCTTAAGCGCCTACCTCAGAACCCACGTGGGTTCTGAGGTAGTTTCTAAGGGAGCAGACCCGTTCGGAGTCCCGCCTTTAGGCGGATTGGGGCAGAAGAAGACCGCCTGAAGGCGGGACTCCCAACGAGTTCACCGTTTGGGCAACAGGCCCGCGATGCGCGGCCGTGGCCCTATGCGCCGGGCTTGGCGGGGCGGAGGAGGAGGGGGCCGAAGAAGAGCTCGCGGGGCGGGTAGTTGCTGTGGGAGAGGACTTCGAGGTAGAGGTAGGCCTGCTGGAAGTCGCAGCCGTGGGGGGCGGGGCCGAAGAGGGGCTTGCCGTTCTCGATGATGGCGATGGTGTCACGGTCGAGGCGGAGGGTGACTCGTTGCTTGGCGATGGGACGGCCGGTGCGGTCCTTGGGGTCGGGCTGAGGCCAGCCCTCTTTGTGGAGTTCGCGGAGGTTGCCCGTCTGGCGCGTGGCGAGGTACGCTCGGGCGTTCTTGCCCGGGGGGACGCCGACGTATTCGAACTTCAGCCAGTCCTCTTCCTTCTCCGCCGTCCTGTCGGTGGAGGTGGGGCAGAGGAAGAGGCTGGCCTGGAGGTAGCAGCCGTTGGCCTGGTTGTTCCAGTCTATTTCGGTGGAGAGCTCGAGGGGGCCTTGGGTGAGGTCGAGGACGGGCTTTGCGGTGCGGATGCCGAGGTGTTTGACGGTGTCGTCGCGTGTGCCAACGGTTCCGACGCGGATGCGTAGGCGGCCGCGGGTCGGTGTCGCATCTTCAATTGGCACATAGCGGCCATGTGCGAATTGAAGATGCGACACCGTGTCAACGATGGCTTCCTTGAAGTCGCCGTCGCGTGTGGCGATCCACTTGCCGCTGGCGAAGGGGTCTTTGGCGGCGAACGGCTCGTAGAAAAGGGCGTCCTTGGGAGCGGGAGGCCCTGTGGTCTCGGGCGATTTCTTCTCGGGTGGCGGGGCAGGGATCTTCGTGGCCGGCTCGACGTCGGTGCGTGGGAGGGGCATGGTGGGGAGGGACTTGGGGGGCAGGCCGACGGGCCCCTGGCGGGTGAGGAACCCGTAGGCAAAGATGACGACGGCTGTGGCGAGGACGACGATGATGCCGACGACGATGGGCCGGGCGAGGCCGGCGACGGGACGCTTGGCCGGGTGGTACATGGGCGCGCTCCGGGGGTTGTGGGACTCGCAACGGAACGGAGGGCAGGATAGCGCAGAGGGGGTGGTGGCGTCAAGTGGGGGCTATTTCCTGCCGCCGCCCCTGGTGCCGTGGTCGTGGGGGACGGTGACGAGGAGGTCGGCGGTGGCGGTGTTTCCGCTGGCGTCGGTGACGGCGATGGCGATGGTGTAGATGCGGCCTTTGTTGGGTCCGCAGCGTTCGGCGCGGAGGGTGAGGGAGCGGTCGCCGGTGATCTGCCAGTCGGGGGCGGTGTCGCCTGCGCCCTTGCCAATGACGGGTTCGGTGCTGGCGACGGCGAGGATGCGCCAGGCGGGGTCGGCGTCGCAGATGTCCTCGATGGTGATGGCGATGGCGATGGGGACCATGGCGTGGTTGGCGGGCCAGAGGGTGTTCGGGGTGGCCGAGAGGCTGAGGATGGCGGGGGGTGTGGTGTCCGCGATGGTGATGTTCTGGGTGGCGGTGGTGGTGTTGCCGGCGCCGTCGGTGGCTGTCCATGTGACGATGGTGGTTCCGAGTGGGAAGACGGCTGGGGCGTTGTTGGTGACGGTGGGGGCGGCGTCGCAGATGTCGGCGGCGAGGGCTGGGGCGATGTTGACGCGGGTGCCATCGCGGCTGGTTTGTTCGGCCGTGATGTCGGCGGGGGCGACAAGGACGGGAGCGGTAGCGTCGTACACGGTGACGGTGGTGGTGGCCGGCTCGGACTCGCCGGCTCCGTCGTTGACGATGAGGGTGAGGGTCGTGGTGCCGTGGGGGAGAAGGATGGTTGGGGTAGGCCCTGTGGCGGAGCCGCCGGGCCAGGTCCAGGTGTAGGTGAGGGGGTTGCCGTCGGGGTCATAGGAGGCGGTGGCGTCGAGGGTCACGGGGGCGCCGTTGAGGGTGGATTGCTCGACGAGTTGTGGCGGCCCGGGGTCGGCGACGGGGGGGCGGTTGCCATAGGAGATGTCGGCGGCGGGGACGCAGATGCCTGTGGGGTTGCCAAGGCAGGGGCCGGCGTGGATGGGGGCGAGCGTGGCGGGGTGGAAGGCCATGATGCGGCTGGTGCCGCCCCAGGCCTCGTTGCCGGTGGTGATGTAGATGAGGCCGGTGTCGGGGTCGGTGGCGATGCCGACGACGCAATCGTTTGGCTCGCCGGTGAGTGCGCGGAGGTTGATGGTGCGCTCGACGCCGGTCACCAGGCTGAACTGGCTGAGGAGAGCGGGGGAGCCTTTGGGGACGAAGGCGTTGCCGGTGTAGACGAGGCCGCGGGGCGCGTCGAAGGCGATGCCCATGGGCCTGTGTGCGACGCGGAAGCTGCCGGCCGGGGTCCAGTCGGCAACCTGGAAGTAGCGGACCGTGGTGGTGGCGAGGTCGGAGACGAAAAGGCGGCCCGTATCCGGGTCGAAGGCGAGGCCGATGGCCATCCGCACGCCTTGGAGTTCCACGGTCTGGACAGGGGTCAGGGTGCGGGCCGCGGCGTCCCACTCGCAGACGTACAGGGTATTCGTGAATCGCTCAGCGGCGTAGACGCGGCGGCGCGTGGGGTCCACGACGATGCCGGCCAGGTTGGTGGCCCCGGGGATGGCGATGGCGCCGAGGATGGCGAGGGTCCGGGCGTCCACGAGGACAATCGTACCGCTGTACTCCAGGGTCACGATGAGCGTGGCTGAGGCGTCGTCTATGGCTAGGCCGACGCCGCTGTAGCCTGTGGGAGCTGACTGGGCTTGGAGCCCCAGGTATTGGGGCGCGGGCTGGATGGCGTAGGCCTGGATGGGGCTGCCGGCGTCCAGGTCCTTGATGACATAGAGGGATTTGGCGCGGGCGCTGGGACACAGGGCGGCGAGCAGGCATGCCGCCATTAGGGTGAGAGTCCCGCGCCTACCACCCGCCACCAGCAACATTGACGGCCTTTCCGCGCCAAAAGCCGTCTCCCCTGCACGCCTTGTCAGCCACAGTGTACCTGTATCATTATAGCTCAGTTCCGCCAGGAGTCAACCCGTGGCGGCGAGGAATTGCGCCGGGGGTGGGCGGGTGGTATGATGGGGAAGGCGGAGGGCCGGGGGTGAGTGCATGCGATGGCTTCTTGCGCTGGCGCTGGTGGGCGGGACGGTGGGACGCGGCGCGGGCGCTGAGCTGGATGTGCTGGTGGCCAACGGCGCGGCGGCGGACCAGGCGGATGCCCCGGTGAACCTGGGGGTGCCGTGGCCCCAGGGCGCGCTGCGGTCGGCGGAGACGCTGCGGCTGCTCGACGCGGCGGGGACGGAGCGCCCCGTCCAGGCCGAGGTGTGGTGTCGCTGGCCCGACGGGTCGGTGAAGTGGGCGCTCCTGACCTTCCTGGTGACCGTGCGGCGGCAGAGCACAGCCACCCATCGCCTCGGCACAGGCACAGGCAAGCTGCCCGCGGCAGAGCCGGGTGGCACGGGCTTCCGGCCCGTGACCGTGCGGGAGGAGGCCACGCACATCATCGTGTCCACCGGAGCGGCGCGGTTTCGGTTGCCGCGCGACCGCTTTGCGCCGTTCGACGAGGTGGTGCTCGAGGGGCAGGAGCGGCCCCTTGTGTCGGCGGACGAGCGAGCGGGCGGCCTGTGCCTCGAGGTGGCCGGCGAGGCGGGGAAGAGCCAGCGCTTCCTCTCCGGCCGAGGCTCGGCGAAGGCTGAGGTGGAGTCGAGCGGGCCGGTGCGCGCCGTCGTGCGGGTCACGGGACGCCTTGGGGCGGAGGATGGCTCGACGCGGCTGGACTACGTGGCGCGACTGCACTTTTTCGCGGGGAGGCCGGCGGCGCGCCTCCAGCTCACGCTCGTGAACCGGGGGAAGGAGCCCCTGCGGGTGGGCGACCTGTCGGTGAGCCTTCCCGTGCGGCTGGAGGGGCTGCTGAAGTGGCTGTTCGCAGGCGAGCGGGGGGCGAACGACACGCACCCCGGGAGCCTGCGGAGCGGGATTGACGCCGCGACGCTCGTCCAACTAGTTGGGAAGGACAAGGCCGCGCGCATCTACGCGCTGTCGCAGGGGGACCGCGAGGCCCCCGCGGGAGGACTGGCTGGGGGCGGCGCGAGCCTGTGGGGCACTGGGGGTGGCGTGGCGGTGGCCGTCCGCCGCTTCGCGGCCCGCGGCCCCATGGCCCTGCGTGTGCGGGGCGCGCCGCGGGTCGAGGTGGGCATCCTGCCCCGCGAGGCCGGGCCGTGCGAGGCGTTCCTGCCGGGCAGGGCGATCACCCACGACCTGCTCTTCTGGTTCGCGCCGGGCCAGCCGCCGTCGCCGGCGGCGCTGAGCGCCGCGTTCGACGGCCCGCTTGCGGCCCGCGTAGCGGGGTCGGAGGAGAGGACCTGGTACGAAGCCGCGGGCGTCCTCGGCCTGGCCCCGTGGGACGCGCGGCGGCCGGAGACGCAGTTCCGCTCCGACCTCGAGCGCTTGCTCGCCACGCTCGAGGGCGAGGGGGCCTGGGGCATGTGGAAGCATGGGGCGCCATTGTGCGGGCGATTCGACCCCCCGCTCGTCCTCGCCCGCGAGTTCCTGCGGCGCGGCGAGCCGCGCCGGCTCGACGCCGCTCACGCCGCGGCGCGGCACCTGGCCGACGTGGCGACCTTTCACAACGTGGCCGGCGGCGACGAGCGCCTGACCGGCGCGTGCTCAATCCCAGATTCCAGATTCCAGATTCCAGATTCCAATCCGCCATCGTCGGGCGAGAGCTGGTACGCCGGCGCTTGGCTCGTTGCCCTGCTCACCGGCGACCGAGCCATCCTCGATGCGGCCTTCAAGAATGCCGAGTTCGCCACCCGCCGCGCCGACGACCGCGACATCCCGCCTCTGGCCGCTGCACTCGCGGCCCTGAACCTCTCCTACGCGGCCGACCTCGCGGCGGCCTTCGCCCCCGAACACGCCGCGGCCTTCCAGACGGCGCTGGACATCTACCTGGGCAAGCTCCTCGACGCCCAGGGCCGCAAGGGGCACGGCTTGCCCGCCGACCGCATCGCCGAGGCCGCCATCGCCCTCGAGGCCCTGGCCGCCTGCCAGCGCCGCCGGCCCGACCCGCGCATCCCGCCCGCCCTGCTCCGCGCCGCCGAGGCGCTCGCCAGCCCCGACGCCTTCTGGTCGGGCCACGAGCGGAACGGCATAGCGGACGGGTTGGTGGCCGAGTGGCCGCGGCGCGCCGAGGCCCCCGCATGGGGGATCCCAGCCTCGGCCGCGGTCCCCTGGCTTGCCTGGGCCGCCGAGGCCACGGGCGACGCTCGCTTCCTCGCCAGGGCCAGGCGGCTCGACGCGGTGGCCAGTATGTTCCCGTGCGAGACGCCGGCCGACTTCGCCCTCCGCTACCGCGGCGAAAAGGGGACATTCCACTCTTCCGCAGAGAAAAGTAGAATGTCCCCTTTTCCCCCCGGCCTCGGCCTCCAGTGCCACCTGGAGAGCGCGGCGGACGTGGCGCTGCCCGACGCCGGCCTCGGCGGGTGCGCGCTCTTCCGCCCCTTCGTGGCGCTGCCCGACGGCACGCGCGCCTGCCTGGTGCAAGGCCCGGGCGCCGCCGAGCACCCGCTCGCCGGCCTCTGGTTCCCGCTGGCCGATGGCGGCAACGTGGGTGAGACCCAGGGCGCCATCGAGCTGCGCCTCCTCTGCCGCAAGAGCCCGGGCGAGCAGGGCACCACGCTCCTTGTAAGCGGCGACCCACAGACCCACGGCTTCGCTCTTCGCATCGGCCCGAAGGGCCTCGAGCTGGCCAACCGCTTCGAGGGGCGGCCACCAGCCCGCCTGCGGGCGGACGGCGCGGTCGTGAGGCCCGGCGAGTGGCACCATCTGGCCCTCGTGTGGCGCGGGGCCAGCGAGGCGAGCTTGCTCTTCGACGGCAAGGAGGCCGCCCGCAGCGGCAACTTCGGCCGCCTCGGCATCGGCACACACCTGCGCTTCCCGCGCGACCCCAAAGACGCGGCGAGCGAGACCCTCGTCCGCGACCTTCGCCTCTGGCGGCGGCCGCGGGAGACGTTTCCCGCAGCGGCCGACGCCACGCCGCCCGCCGCCGTCACCGACCTGCTCCTCGCCCCCGCCGAGGGCGGCAAGATGCTCCTGAGCTGGACAGCGCCCGGCGACGACGGCACGCAAGGCCAGGCCGCCCGCTACGACATTCGCCTCTCCTCCCAGCCCCTTGCTCCGAAGGACGTGGCCGATCCCGCGGCCGTCATCCCCTGGGCCGAGGCCGAGCGCGTGCCTGCCGACCTCACGCCCAGCCGGGCCGGGCGCCTCGAAAAGCTCCTCATCGGCCCGCTGCCCGCCCGCCGCGTCTACATCGCCCTTCGCGCCGAGGACGAAGCAGGCAATGCCTCCACTCTCTCTAATGTGGTGCAGACCCCCGGCGGGCCAGCCGGCGGTCAATAGCAGCTATGGACACAATCGGTCATGGCGCGGCTGCCGCGCCACCAAGGGGCGGGAATATCAGATCCCGAATGCCGCTGCTGGACATTCCGGGCGAATCCGCTACAATGCCTCTCGCATGCGGCGCACCAGCCGGCGCCGCGGAGGAGCAGAACCATGCGCCGAATCGCTTGCGCCATCTTCCCCATCGCCCTGTTTCTCCTCGCCTCGTGCGAGCTGCCTGAGGAGGAAGGGGGCAGCCGTCCCCCAGCCGCCCGCCAGCCGAAGGGGCTCGAGGGCCGCCTCGCCGCGCGCGAGAAGGGCCTCGACGCCGCCCGCGAGAGGCTCCGCGAGGTCGCCAAAGGCGTCAGCCCAAAGGCCGAGGACGCGCCCGGCGAAGTCAAGGAGTTCGTGGGAGTTGACCGCATGCAGGCGGAGGTCGCGAAGATTCGCGCCGCCGTGGCCAAGGTGGTGGTGACCGAGGACGACCGGGCCGGCCTCGCCGCCTACTGCGCCGGCGACTTCCCTCGCGCCCGAAAGCTCTTCACCGCCTCGGACGCCCTGCGCCGCGACCGCGAGTTCCCCGCCTGGTTCCTCGGCGCCGTCGCCCTCCAGGAGGGGGAGTGGCCCCAGGCCCGCGACTGGTTCACCAAGGCCGCGGCGCGCAACCGCCAGTGCCGCGGCGCCCTCCTCCTCCGCCGCCTCGCCACCCTGTGCCAAGCGCGGGGCGCCACCACCACCGCCCAGCTCCTCCTCCTCTTCGAGCAGGCCTGCCGCGAGACGCGGAAGGAGCTGGGCATCAAGCCTCTGGCGCCCTCCGCCGCCGACGCCTTCGTCCCGCCCCTCGCATCCGACCCCGTGCTGTTCAAGGCCCAGGAGCTGCTCGCCGACATCGCCCGCAGGCACTTCTGGGACGTGGCGGACGCCCTCACCGAGGCCGCGACGCCCGAGGAGAAGCTCGGCCTCGTGCTCCTCATGGGCGACAGCCCCCTGGCCGACACCCTCATCCAGGGCCTCGCCGAGGAACACCGCACCGACCGCGATGTCCAGGCATTCGCCTTCCTCCACCGCCACTTCGCCCGCACCCGCCCGCCCGAGGTCCTCGCCGCCGACCTGGCCGGCATCACCGCCCTCGACAAGGACAACGGCGCCCTGCTCCTCCTCCGCATCGCCGCCCCCGGACCCCCTCTCCCTCGGGGAGAGGGCCGGGGTGAGGGTGCCTCGACGGGCAACGTGGCGCCGCTCTCCGAGGCCGACGCCGCCCTCATCGCCCAGGCCGCCAGGGCCAAGGACTTCCGCTCCTACGCCGCCTTCCGCCGCCCCCAGCGCCTCGCCGCCTACCTCACAGCCTTCGGCGGCCTCCTGCCCTACGCCCCCATGACCCGCGTGCCCTCCATCTACGGCCATGTCGCAGGCGTCGCACGACGGGCCGCTGCAACCGTCGGCATCCTCCTCGAGCAGGGCAAGACCGAGGAGGCCCTCAAGCTTGCCGCCGACACCGAGGCCATCGCCGCCCGCGCCTGGGACGAGGCGAAGTCCGCCCGCGCCCAGCTCCTCCAGGACGCCGTGGTGGACGCCCTCTACGCCGCAGTCCAGGCCCGCGCGGAGAAGGCGGGCCAGAAGCCCCTCGTCGCCTCCTGCGTCGAGCGCCGTGCCGCCCTCTGCCGCCACAAGGCCGACCGCTTGGTCGCCTGGGACGCCGATCTTGTCACGCTCTTCCGCATGCCCATCCGCCGCCTCGCCGAAGCCGCCATCGCCGCCGAGGAATCCCCCGCCCTCATCCACGAACTCGCCGCACTCCGCCTCAAGGCCGAGCCCGACCACTACTACAAGCAGGCCATGGACCTCCTCGCCACCGTGGACGACGCGTCGGTGCCCGAGACTGCCTACGAGCAAGTGGTCCTCCTCGGCCGCCTGCGCAACCCCAACGCCATCCCTCGCCTCATCGCCCTTGCGGGCCACACGGACCCCCTCCTCGCCCGCCTCGCCACCAAAGCCTTCTCCGCAATCGCCGAAGGAAAGGAGTAGGCCGGATCGGCCTTTCTCGCGCATAACCATATATGCCCCAATGCCTTACGCCCGCCAACCCATACTTGATCATCAACTCCCTCCTCGGGGGGTGATCAAGTATGGCGCAGCCGCGAGAATCGCCAATCCTCGGCCATCTGTCCATACTTGATCATTTTCCCCCTCACTGGGTTGATCAAGTATGGGCGGCTGGCGCCCACCGGCCGCCAGTCGGAAGCCGACTTCCGATCCGCCCGCCAAACCGCTTCCCACGCGGAGACCGCAGCCGCAAGCGTCCCGCTTGCCGTCCTCCGCCCCCATGGCGTGCGGATTGGCGTGCGCGCGGCGCACCGCAACCGAGGCAGGAGGATTGACAGGGGAATGGGGACAAAGGAATGAGACCCCAATCTCCCTTCTTCATTCCATTGCCCACATTCCCTTCCCAGTCTTCGGGAGCCCGCGTGTGGCGCAGAGCGAACCCGGGGCCAGAGAGGCAAAGGAATGGGGGTAAGGGAATTGCGGCGAGTGGTGTCAGGTCGTCATTCTACACTTTTGGCGCGCTGTTGGTGCAACCCGGCATGAATGTCGCATGGCGCGCTGACAGCAACCGCCTCAGCGCCTCTCGACCACCGCTCAGAAGACCCCGCCCTGATGCAGTTGCCGCAGGAAGTCGGCGACGGGAAGCACGTCCAGCCCGTCCAAGGTGTAGGCGCGCTTGCCTGTGTAGACGCCGATCATCCTGTCCACGCGAATGGCCTCGGGGCGGGCCTGGAGCGACCGCATCGCCCTCTCCCACTTGCGGTCCCAGCGCGGCGCAAGTTTGACCTCCAGGCACACGGCGTGCGGGGGCGAGGCCCCCTGCCGCTTCCGCGTCTCCACCACGAAATCCACCTCCCCGCCGCTCTCGGTGCGGTAGTAGCAGATGGGGCGGTGCTTCCCCTGAGTCTCGTTGTAGACCCGCAGCTCGTGGTAGATGAGCGTCTCAAGGGCCGTGCCCTTCCACGGGCGGTCCACGGGGTCGAACAGCAGGCCCGCCGCGGCGCGGGCCACGCCCGGGTCGAACCAGTAGAACTTCGGGTGCCCCTGCTCCCGCACCTTCGCGGCCGGGCGATAGGGGCGCAGGAAATGCCCGAGCAGCGTGTCATCGAGGATCGCGAAATACGCGTCCACGCTGCTTCGCGGCACCGCGGCCTCTCGGGCGATGTTCGCCCCGTTCACCACCTGCCCGTTCAACTGCCCCACGATGCCCAGGAACCGCAGGAACGGGTGCAGCTTCCGCACGATCCCCTCCTCCCTGATCTCTTGCCTGACGTAGGTGTTGGCATAGGCGCTCAGGATGTCGGGCGCGCTCTTCGGGTCGAATTGGACAAGCGGCAGGGTCCCCCATTCGACTGCCTGTTCAACGTCGAAGGCGTCCCCCAGCTCCGCGGAGCAGAATGCCTCCATGTGCCGCGTCACTGCGCGCCCGGCCAGCAGGTTCACTCCGCCCCGCCGCAGCTTGCGGGCCGACGACCCGCAGAGCACGAAGCGCCAGCCACGGGCCTCCATCAGGCGGTGCACCTCTTCCAGGAGCACCGGCACCTTCTGAATCTCGTCGAGCACCACCCATCCCTTCTCGGGAAGGCGCCCGGCGATCGCCTCGAGGCGGGAGGGGTCGCGCGAAAGCTCCAGGAACAGCGCCGAATCGAGGAGGTCAACGAGCACCGCGTCGGCGAAAGTTTGCCGCAGCCAGGTGCTCTTCCCCACGCCCCTCGGCCCGAAGAGGAAGAACGACCGCTCCGGCGCCCGCAACAGCCGCTTCAGCGTGCCGTCGAGCATGTCTTACCCCCTTACATCAATCATGTAAGAATGCAACGTAATTTTACAGCAACAATGTCAGCAATGCAAGCGGCGCTCAGCACATGGAGGGCATAACGCAGCGTTCGTAGTGCGGCCTTCAGGCCGTATCCGAGGGCGCTACGGGCTGAAGCCCGCACTACGAACCCGACAGGCTTCTTGACCCGCTCGGCCCAATGCGCTACCATCCTCTCGCTTGGTCGTTACCCTCCCGAAGGTATGGGAACCTTCGGGAGGGTGCCCTCGCCAAGGCAAAGGAGGCCCCGATGCTTCGCCTCAGCATGGTCGGCGGCACGATGATCTACCACGGCAAGTACTTCGCCCGAATGTACAACGGCTGCGAGCCGGAACTCTGGGCCAAGCACGGCCTCGGCGGCGACCCCACGGCCGGCCGCCGCTTCGAGGACGCCCGCATTGTGAAGGTGTGGGACGAGAAGGCCGACGATGCCCGCACCCTCGCCGCCATGTGCCACATCCCCACCGTGTGCGACGACCCGCGCGACTGCGGGCGCGACGTGGACGGCATTCTCTTCCCCGACGACTGCTCGCTCCGCCACTATCGCTTCGCCGAGCCGCTCTGGGCCACGGGCCTGCCGATGTTCATTGACAAGCCGCTCGCCGGCACCATCGAGGAGGCCGAGGCCGTCGTCGCCAACGCCGAGAAGCACGGCGTCCCCCTCTTC
This sequence comes from Planctomycetota bacterium, assembly GCA_016872855.1. Taxonomy (GTDB): domain Bacteria; phylum Planctomycetota; class PUPC01; order DSUN01; family DSUN01; genus DSUN01. The sequence goes on along the minus strand of VGYV01000014.1, from coordinate 18,721 downwards.
TCCGCCTCGGGCCTCCAGTACGCCCGCGAGATCGAGGAGGCGAAGCCCAAGATCGCCGACCTCGGCCGCCTCCTCGTCGCCCAGGCCGCATCGCCCAACGAGCTGATCTTCTACGGCATCCACGGCCTCGCCATGCTCTGGGCCGTCTTCGGCCCCGGCATCGAGAGCGTGCAGAACGTCGGCGAGGGCGACATGGACCTCGTGAAGTACCGCTGGCGCGACGGTCGCCTCGGCGTCCACTTCGGCCTTGAGAAGGGCCGCCCGGGCTGGCGCGTCACCCTCTTTGGCGAGAAGGGCCGCCTCGACATCGAGGTGAGCGATGCCGACTACTTCTACTGGAACCTCAACCGCCATTTCCTCGACATGGTCCGGACCCGCAAGCAGCCGCTTGCGAACGCCGAGATGCTCGAGATCATTCGCGCCCTGTGCCTGGCCAAGAGGTCCAAGGCTGAGGAAGGAAGCCTGAAATCCGTAATGCGTAATCCGTAATCCGTAACCAGAGAAGAGCAAGAAACCCCTGAAGGGTCATCTTCTCTTCGTCTTGTTACGGATTACGAATTACGGATTACGGATTCGTTCGCCCTACCACCGGCCACTTGAGAACGGAGTTGCGCATGTACAAGAGCTGTTGCCTGGGCTGTGGCCCAAGAGCCCGTGGCCATGCCGACGCCTATCGCTTCGTGAAGACGGCGCGGCTGGAGGCCGTGTGCGACATGAACGCCGAACGGCTGGGCAAGTTCGCCGACGAGTTCAAGGTCCCACGCCGCTACAGCGACGTGCGCGAGATGCTGGCGAAGGAGAAGCCCGACCTTCTCCACGTGGTCACTCAGCCGCACCAGCGCCTGGAGTTCTTCCAGCTCGCCGAGGACTTCGGCGTCCCCGCCGTCCTGGTCGAGAAGCCGCTCTGCCTCGACGCCGAGGACTTCAATGCCATCGCTGCCTTCGGCCAGAAGGCCAAGGCCCGCATCATCGTCAACCACCAGCTCCGCTATCACCCGAAGACCCTGGAGCTGATGGAGATCGTCCGCGGCGGCGAGATTGGCGAGGTGCGCCTCCTCGACGGCTCGGCACGCCTCCCCCTCGCGGGCCAGGGCACCCACGTCCTCAACCTGATGTTCGCTTACGCCAACGCGCGCCCGGTCCGCGTCTTCGGCCAGGCCAGCGGCAAGCGCTTCTGGATTCCACACCACCCGTGCCCCGACAGCGCCGTGGGTGAGCTGGTCTTCGACAGCGGCGCACACGGCCTCCTCGCCTGCGGCGACAACGCCCCAACCGTCCACGACCCAAACGTCTCCTGGATGCACAAACGCGTCGCCGTCTACGGCACCCAGGGCTTCGTTCACTGGACAATGAACTCGTGGGAACTGTGCACTCCCAAGCGCGGCTACCAGCGGGGCGAGAAGGAATACAGGGACGAGGACGTGCTCGGCCAGGCGGCGATGACCGACGCCATCTTTGCGTGGCTTGAGGACGCCGCGAAGCCGCACTTCAACCGCCTCGAGGTCTCCCTCGCCGAGAGCAACACCGTCCTCGGCCTCTACCAGAGCGCCCTCGAGCGCGCCATCGTCCCGCTCCCCTTCACGCCCGCCGGCAGCCTCCTCGACGCCCTGCGCGCCACGCTGTGAGGCGTGTCCGACGTGGGAAGCCAAGTCGCTTCGCTCGAATCCAGAGCGGCGACTTCGTCGCCGCACTCCACACTCCAGCGGCGTACCGCTCGGGAGGAATGTGGAGTGCGGCATCGCAGATGCCGCTTTACTTTCCCGCGGAGCGGGTTCGGGACGAGCCCCCATCCCCGTTTGACACGCGGCGGGAAATGACAAGAATAGAAGAACGTAGGCGCACCCTTTGCCCCCGGGGACGGCTCCGTGACCATTGTGTGCCCCAGTTGCGCGGCCACCAACTCCTGCCCCGACGCGGCGGCGGGCCTGACCGTCTGCTGCCGCAAGTGCAAGACCCAGGTCACTCTGCCCGAGGCCCCCGAGGCGCGCGCGCCGCGCTGGCACGCGACCCGCTACTGGCGCGGCGTGCTCCTGGCCGAAGTCCTGGCGCTCGCGGGCCTCGTGGCCTGCATCCTCCTCTACACGCGCGGCAGGCCCCCGGCGGGCCTCCCCTTGCTCCCGCCCGGATTGGCCGATAGCGCCGACGGGCTCGCGCAGCCGGGCGACCTCCTGACACTGGAGTGGGCGACCAACATCGAGTCGGCCAACGGGTCCCACACCATCGAGGGCCAGCGTCTCGTCCTGTGCGGCTCGGGCGAGCGCGAGCTGCGCGAGGTCGCCGTCCGCCAGGAGCGCTGGACCCACGAGGTCTTCCAGCCCGACGCGGCGCCCGACATGGAGCCCGTCGTCCTCGAGCTCCAGGTCAGGCTCCCCGATGCCCCCGAGCTCGTGGGGGAGAGCGTCGCGCTCCGCGCCGCGGCTGACATCGAGTACCCTGGGCGCGCGCGGCCCGGCGGCCCGGTCACGGTCCAGCGCGCCGCCGTGACAGGCGAGTGGAAGTTCGCCTTTGCCACCATCGAGCAGCAGAAGACCCTTGCCCGATACACGCGGGGGCGTGGCTGGACGCAGGCCGGCATCGTTCTCTTCGCGGCCATGATCCCCGCCGTGGGCTTCGCGGCCGGCCTCTTCGCCCACCGCCACCTCAGCATCCAGTGCCCCAAGTGCAGCCGCATCACCATCGCCACCTACTACCTCGGCGGCACTCGGCTCCGCATCTCCCCCTGCCCCCACTACGGCACCCGCCCCGTCGAAGCCCGGCGAGGGTGACCCCAGCCGAGCAAACCCGTTACTGCGCCCCGATCTCCTCCCGCCCTTGCTTCCCTCGCGCGGCTTTGGTATCATAGCGCAAACACCCCCGGAGCCGACCCGATGAGACGGGTTTGCCTTGCCAGCCTTGTCCTCGCAGTTGCCTGCGCCCTTGCGTCTGGCGCGGAACCGGCCACGCCGCCGGTGTCGCGCCTCGACGCACTGAAGCCCAAGCTCTTGAGCAAGGAGAGGGCCGAACGGGAGAAGGCCTACGAGGCCTACCTCGCCGAGGGCGACGAAGGGCGCAAGCAGCTCGCCGCCGACCTCCTCGCCATCCGCGCCGCCGCCGTCGCCGCCTGCCGCGAGCTGGGCCTCACCGACGCCACGCAGAAGAAGCTCCTCGCCGCCCACAAGAAGCTCTCCGAGGCCCGCAAGGAGGCCCTCCGCGTCATCTTCGACAAGACTATCTACCCCGACGCCAACCACGGGCGCGCTGGCCAGCCCGTGGTGGACAAGGCGGTGGACGCGGTGAAGGCGGCCCACCCCGCCTACCGCCGGGCCTTCGACCCCGTCGTCCACCGCCTCGGTCGCGCGCTGCGGGCCTACGACCGCATCAAGGAGATTGACCCCTGGCTCGAGAAGCTCGAGGCCAAGGACGTGGAGCTCAACCCGCCGCTCGACAAGCTGATGGGCTGCGGCGCCGAACTGCTGAAGGTCCTCCAGGAGGAAGCGGCCTTCGTGGACTACTCCGAGCGCGTGGTCCGCTACAACCGCCTCATCCGCACCACGGCCTCGGAAGGGGAGAGGCGAGTGACCGAGCTGACCAATGAGTACCGCATGCAGCTCGGCCTCAAGCCCCTGGCCATCAGCGAGCCGCTCACCCAGGCGGCCCGCAAGCACAGCCAGGAGATGCAGCGCCTGGGCTACTTCGCCCACAGCTCGCCCACCCCCGGCCGCGGCTCGCCCGGCGAGCGCTGCGCGCTCGAGGGCTACCGCCACTACGCCGGCGAGAACTGCGCCAGCGGCGGCGGCGCCGACATGGCCTTCCGAATGTGGTACAACAGCTCCGGCCACCACCGCAACATGCTCGGGCCGCACAACGAGATCGGAGTCGGCCAGGGCGGCCCGTGGACCGAGGACTTCGGGAAACGCCCCAACCTGGACCTGGACAATCCGCCCCGCACGCTCCCCAAGGCCCCTCCCGCCCCCAAGGAGGCGCCGAAGAAGAAGTGAGCCCCCAACCCCTCTCCCTTCCAGGGAGAGGGTAGGGTGAGGGTGGGACTTCAGGGCCGGGCCAGGCGCCCGACCCTCCCCCTGCCCCCTCCCTGAAAGGGAGGGGGGTGAGGAGGAAGCCAATGCGTCGCTCCGTTGTCGCCCTTGGGGCCCTGGCACTCGTCGCCGGCTCGGCCCACGCCCAGCTCTCCTGGAACGCCCAGGTCCGCGAGGTGGCCGACTTCGCCCTCGCGCAGCAGAGCCAGCAGGGCTGCCTCCCCGACGCGCCCGAGGCCCTGCTCGCCCATGAGGGCGGCGCGATGGGCCGCTCCCTCCTCGCCGCCGCCTACGCCTACCGCGCCCTTCAGCGCGTGCCCTATCGCAACGCCTGGCGCGACGGCATCAAGTGGCTCGCCGCCTCGATGGAGCGCGGCACGCAGTGGAACGGCACGTGGCGCCAGGCCTACGCCGGCAAGGCGCCCCACGTGCCGCTGCCCACCTCGCCCGACGGCATCGCGCAGGACGCCCGCGGCCTCTCCTCCAGCGCCGCGCTCTTCGCCTACCACGTCGCCCTCTACGTCCACTTCACCGGCGACGACGCGGCGGCCAACGTCTGCCGGCCACACGTCCAGGCCGCCCTCGACTTCCTCCTCGACAGGAACCGCGGCCGCAACCACCTCTTCTACAGGGGCTGGTATCAGCCCAAGGACAAGGGCACCGATGCCTGGGAACTCTGCCGCAAGCAGTACACGCTCGACCAGGCCGACGTGTTGCTCGGCCTATGCGCCGGCTCGTGGCTCCTCGGCCACGCCCGCTACCGCCTGGCCGCCGACCGCCTCGAGCGCGAGATCGCCGACCTGCTCTTCGACAAGCGCCAGCGCGCCTTCGGCATCGGCCTCGACGAGGCGGGCGGCCTCATCCCCCCCGCCGAGGACGCCGAAACCCACGTCATCCAGGGCTACCTCACCTGGGTCCTCGGTCTCACCCGCGAGACCGAGCACGCGATGAAGTGGCTCAACGCCCGCCTGGCCCCCGACGGCTCGTTCCGCCGGCGCAAGAGCGACCCTGCGCCCGTGCTGCCAGCGACCGCCTTCTGCCTCGGCGCCTCGCGCGTGGCCGCCTACACCGACGAGATGCGGAAGACCCGCCGCTGGCTCCGCGACTGCGCCATCGCGCCCAAGGGCGGCGTCCGAGTCCTCGCCGTCCCCGACAGCTCGACCCGCAACGACCTGGCTGGCTGGGTCATCCTCGCCTGGCTCGGCCCCGACCCCCGCCCCTTCACCCGTCCGCCCGACAAGCCCGCCCACTCCGTCATCGTGCCCAAGTAGCCCCGGCCCACCAACTTGCGCCCCCCCGGAGGGGGCGCAAGTTGCCCGGATCGCCCAATAGCCCTCGAAAACGTGCGAGAAAGCAACTTGCGCCCCTTCACACACATATGCGCGCGCGATGTAGGTAACTCCATAAGTCCTGAAATACCAAGAAGGTAAGGCCCGCCGCGGGAGCAACTTGCGCCCCCGGCGGGCAGCTCATCTTTGCCCACATCTCGGGCTCCCCAGCCCGCCCCCGGCGGGCGGCAGGTGGTAGCCCACGGCGTAAGCCGTGGGTCCGGGCGGGTACACGGTCCAGCCCCCGCAGGGGGCGGCAGAAGCCCTGAGGGCGTGGCTTCTGCCGCCCCTACGGGGCTGGTCCGTGGGGCGCGGTGATCCCACGGCTTACGCCGTGGGCTATCCTCTGACGCCCCTGACGGGGCTGGCAGCGCCCGTCCTCGGAGATGTGGGCAAAAACCAGGGCGGGCAGGGGGGGCGCAAGTTGCCCCACCATAAGTCCCAATATGTGCTTTTTTTCACAAGCCCCACTGGGGCAAGTAAGATAGTGTGCAGTCCGCGGGGCCTTGGGTAGGATGAACAAGAGGTGTCGGCGAGGCAAGTTGAAGCGGGGGTGTGGGCGAGGATGGCGCTTGGCCCGTGTGGCCCGATGGTGTTGGTCCCCGAGTGTCGCTGCCGCTACTGGGGCGGGGGGCGGTCCCCCGCCCACAGCCCCCACCCCCGTGGGAAATTGGGAAGGGCCGTCGCCCCACGCCACCAGACGGGGGTTTGGGGGGCCGAAGCCGGGACGGCTGGCCCCCCAACGGCGGACGGATGGCAAGGGACCAGTGGCATCGCGGCGGGGGAGGTGGGGGGGGGCCAGACGCGGCTGCGGCGGCCCGGAATGTGATGAGAGGGGGAGGCCCGGCGGACGGGGCCAGTGGGGGCGGGGGCATCACGGCTTCCTCAGCGCCGCCTCGCCCTTGCCGCCGCACTCGGCGCACTCCTGCTTCACCCAGTAGGTCTCGGACTTCGAGCCGACGTCGCGGGTCTTGCGGACGCTGGTCCAGCCCTTGCCCTTGCACTCGGGACAGGTCTGCCAGAAGACGAGCTGGAGCCCGCGCAGGAGCGCTTCGAGGAACTGCTCGCGCGACACCCCCTGCGCGTCAATCTGCCGGGCCGACCAGCGCGTCTCCCGCCCGAACCCCGACCGCATCAGCAGCACCACGTCCTGCGCCTTCACCTCGCGGTTGCCCGAGTAGGGCGCCAGCACCACCGTGTCGTCGGGCAGCCGGCAAATGGCGTCGCGCTGCTCCGTCACCCGCACCACGGACGCGAGCTGCCAGAGCTTGTCGGCCTTCCCCTTGTAGCGCGGGTCCACGGCGGCCATCGGCTCGTCGAGGTGGTGGTAGGCCCCCATTGTCAGCACCACGCGGTCCTGGTGCTTCTGATAGGCCGCCTCGAGCCACTCCTCGGTCCGCACCTGGCCGTTGTAGCGGATCTTCGGCCACTCGAAGGCCTCGCCCGCGAAGGCCGGCAGCGCGGCGAGGGCCAGCAGGCTCACCTTGCCGATCACCCCACTGCTCCTGACCCACATCGTCCGTTCCCCCTCCATCTTACACGGTCCGCCACTGAAAGCAAGCCGCCGACCTCTCCCTCGGGGAGAGGTCGCCCGCCAGAGGCGGGCGGGTGAGGGTGCCTTCCCTGGCGCCCGCGGCGCCCCAAGCACCCTCACCCCAGTCCTCTCCCCGAGGGAGAGAGGGGAAGGGTTGCTTCGGTCACAGGGCGCGCGGCGAACGCCCGAAGGAGATTACACGCATCCAGCAGGCCCTCGCGCTTGACTTCGCCGCACCAACGTGGTACGTTCTGACCGGGGGGCCGTGGCGGCCCCCACGAGGTGACGAGATGCTCAACATGCTTCGCCTGGCGGTGGTGAGCGCCTTCGCGGCCGGCGCGCTCGCGGCGACGGAGCCCACCCCGCCGCCCGCGCCGCCGCCGACGCCCAGGGCGGCGCACATCCCGCTCGAGGGGAAGCTCGACAGCCTGCTGGCTGAACGGTTCCACGAGCGGCTCGCCGAGGCAATGCGGGAGGGCAAGCTCAGCCTCATCGTCATCGAGCTTCACACCCAGCCCCAGGCGGCCGGCCCCGCGCTCGAGGCGGCCCGCGCCATCGCGCGGCTGCACGACCAGAACGTCAAGACCGCCGCCCTCGTCCGCGAGCCAGGCACGGCTTCCGACACCCTTCTGGCCCTGGCCTGCGACAGGCTGTTCACCGCGGAGAAGGCCCGCCTCGTGCCCCTGGCCCCCGCGGCCTTCACCCCGCCCGCCTCGGACGAGGAGCGGACGAAGCTGGCCGACGCGCTCGATGCCTTCACCGCGTGGCGGCCCCGCCTCCGACCCTTCTACCGGGCGCTCGTGGACCCCTCGCTCGAGGTCTATCGCGTGGTCTTCGAGGGGAAGGAGGACCAGCCGGCCTTCTACCTGGGCGAGGACTTCCGGAAGCTGGCGCCCGGCTCCTACGTGGCCAGCGAGCGCGTGGCCGCGCCCAACGCCCCGCCCAAGCTGGGCGCCGCCGAACTCAAGGCCCTGGGCCTCTCCAGCGGCACGTTGGAGAAGGGCGAGCAGGTGGCCGTCAAGCTCGACATCCCGCTCACCGAGGTGCTGACGCTGCGCGACAAGGAGCCATCGGGCGGGGAGGCGTCCGCCGGGTCGCCCGGCAAAGGCTTCGAGGCGCGCGGCCAGCCGCGCGCCAAGCCCACGGGCGGCCGCCGCGTCGTCTTCATCCCCCTCGACGGCGTGGTGGGCGGCGGCATGCTCTACTCCGTGCGCCGCCGCGTGGCCACGGCGAAGGGGATGGACCCCGCGCTCATCGTGTTCGAGATGCACACGCCGGGGGGCGGCCTGGCGGACGCCTTCCGCATCGCCGACCTCATCGCCGGCATCACCTGGGCACCCACCGTGGCCTGGGTGAACCCCGAGGCCATCTCGGCCGGCTCCATGATCTCCGTCGCCTGCACCGAGATCGTCATGCAGGAGAAGTCCCTCCTGGGCGACTCCGCCGTGATCAGCGGCACGTCCGGCGAAATGCTGCGGTCGGAGAAAATCGACTCCTACCTGCGGGAGCGCTTCAAGAACTATGGCAAGGGGAAGTACCCGGACGCCCTCATCGAGGCCATGGTGACCCTGGGCACCGAGGTCTACGAACTGGAGACAGTGGACGGGAAGCACGAGTACTTCACGGGCAACGGCTACCGGAACCTCCTTCGCTCGCCGGAGGAGATCGTGCGCTTCAAGGACCCCAGGCGAGCCCCCGTGGTTCTCGAGAGCGGCAAGCTGCTCACCATGGACGATGAGAAGGCGCGGCGCTACGGCTTCTCGAGCGCCACGATCAAGAACCGCGAGGAGCTCCTCGCCTTCTACAACCTGAGCGCTCGCGAGGTCGTCACGCTCGAGTGGACCTGGTCGGAGCAGCTAGTGCGGTGGCTGGACTTCATCGGCCCAGTTCTCCTCACCCTGGGGCTGCTGGCCATCATGCTGGAGTTCAAAATGGGGGGCTCAGGCGCCTTCGCCACCATTGGCCTGGCCCTCATCGCTGTCTTCTTCCTGGGCAAGTACGTAGCGGGACTGGCCGAAGTGTGGGAAATCGTGCTGTTCTTCATCGGCCTAGTCATGCTAGCCATCGAGGTCTTCGTCACCCCCGGCTTCGGCCTTCTCGGCATCTCGGGCCTCCTGCTGATGCTCGTGAGTGTGATGCTGTCTCTCCAGAGCTTCACGCTCCCCAGCACGTCGGTCGAGTTCGGGGACTTCCGTTCGAGCATCGCCCAGGTGGGGCTGGTGGCCATCGGGGTGTTTCTGGGCACGCTGTTGCTGGGCCGCTACTTGCACCGCACGCCGTACCTGGGTAAGATGATACTCGCGGCCCCGCCGCCCTCGACTGCGCCCACTGTGACCTCCGAGGCGGTCCTGCCGCCGCCATCGGAGGCAGAGAGCCGGCAGGAGCTTGTGGGCCGCCGCGGCAAGGCCGCGAGCATGCTGCGGCCCGCGGGCAGGGCCGACTTCGACGGCGAGCCGTTTGACGTGGTGACAGAGGGCGACCTGATCGAGGCGGGCGAGCCGATCGTCGTTGCCGAGGTCCACGGCAACCGCATCGTCGTCAAGCGGGCCACGTGAGCAGTCTGGGGTGCGGGCTTTAGCCCGTATGTCGGGGTTCGTAGTGCGGCCTTCAGGCCGTATCTTGCCAGGATACGGGCTGAAGCCCGCACTACAAGCGGGTACGGCCTAAAGGCCGCACTCCGAGCGGGCGCGAAGTGGAGAATGCCCTTGTCCTGGGAATTCGCGATCATCCTGTTCGCCCTCGGCGTGCTCCTGGTCGTCCTCGAGCTCTTCGTGCCTTCGTTCGGCGTGCTCACCGTATGCGCCATCGTCTGCTTCGCCGCGAGCATCTATGGCGTCTACGACCCGAAGAGGCCGGCCGCGGCGATTGTCATGGGCGTCCTCGCGCCCGTCGTCGCGCTCACCGTAGTGGTCCTTGGGCTGAAGTACGTGCCCCGCACGTCCTGGGGCCGAGGCCTTGTGCTGCGGCGCCCGGCGGACGAAGGGGTGCCGGAACCGCCCACGGTGAGCGAGAGCGCCTCGCTCAGCCCCGAGGGCGGCACGGCCGAGAGCGAGCTGGCGCCTCTCGTGGGCCAGGAGGGCGTCGCTCACAGCGAACTGCGGCCCGCCGGCGTCGCCCTCATCGCGGGGCGGCGCGTGGATGTCGTCACCGAAGGCTCCCTCATCCCCGCCGATACCCGCATCCGCGTCGTCACCGTCGAAGGAAACAGAGTCGTCGTCCGAAAGGTCCAGGTCTGAGCAGCTTTCAGCGATTCGGCTCGGCGGGGCGAAGACTGCCTGAAGGCAGGACTCCAAACGGGTCGCCCTCCTGGTTCGGAGTCCTGCCTTTAGGCAGTCTTGGTGGCGGCGAGGGCGCCGCCGAATCGCTGAAAGCTGGTTAGTCCCCACCAGTGAAAGGAGGAGTGGGTCCATGATGTCGCTGCCCAACCTGATGCTGCTGGCCGCCGGTGCGGACGGAAGGAGCCTCGCTGAGCAGGCCGAGGGCCTGGGGCTCCTGTGGATTCCCATCGCCATCGGCATCCTGGTCCTCCTCGTCCTGCTCGCCGTGATCATCAGCTTCTTCAACCTGTGGATACAGGCGTTCGCCGCCGGCGCGCGAGTCTCCTTCGTCGAGCTCATCGGCATGAAGTTCCGCCGCGTCAACTCCTCCCTCGTCGTCGAGCAACGCATCACCGCTAAGCAGGCGGGCATTGACCTGCCCGTCCGCAGCCTCGAAGCCCACTACCTGGCCCTCGGCGGGCGCGGCATTGGCGAGAAGTACCTCCCCATCGTCGTCCGCTCCCTCATCACCGCGCACAAGGCCGGCCTGAAGATCGAGGCCCGCGACCTCGAGTCCTTCCAGCTCGCCAACGGCGACGTCGGGGTCGTCGTCAACGCCCACGTCGCCGCTCACAAGGCCGGCCTGGAGGTGACGCAGGGCCAGCTCCAGGCCCACTACCTCGCCCGCGGCCGCGTCGAGAAAGTCGTCAACGCCCTCATCGCCGCCAAGCGGGCCGGCATCCCCCTCGACTTCCAGCGGTCCGCCGCCATTGACCTCGCGGGACGCGACGTCGAGGAAGCCGTCCGCACCTCCGTCAACCCCAAGGTCATTGACTGCCCGCGCGCCCAGCCCGACAAGGACACCGTGGCAGGCGTGGCCAAGGACGGCATCGAGGTCAAGGCCAAGGCCCGCGTGACCGTTCGCGCCAACATAGACCGCCTGATCGGCGGCGCCACCGAGGAGACCATCATCGCCCGCGTCGGCGAGGGCATCGTCACCACCATCGGCTCCTGCGCCTCACACAAGGAGGTCCTCGAAAACCCCGACCGCATCTCCAAAGTCGTCCTCGACAAGGGGCTCGACGCCGGCACCGCCTTCGAAATCCTGTCGGTGGACATCGCCGACGTTGACATCGGGCAGAACATCGGCGCCCGCCTCCAGACCGACCAGGCCGAGGCCGACAAGAAGGTGGCCCAGGCCAAGGCCGAGGAGCGCAAGGCCCTCGCCCTCGCCCAGGAGCAGGAGATGAAGGCCCGCACGCAGGAGATGCGCGCCGAAGTCGTCAAGGCCGAGGCCGAAGTCCCACGCGCCATCGCCGAGGCCTTCCGCGAGGGCAACCTCGGCATCATGGACTACTACCGCCTGCGCAACATCCAGGCCGACACCTCGATGCGTCAGGCCATCGGCGGCAGCCCCGACACCGGCGCCACCGGCGACCAGAGCGGCCAGCACTAGCCCCCAGAGGCCCCGCGTTCTGGAGCACACCCCTGGAAAAAGTCCTGATCTGGCTCATCCTCCTGTTCTTCTTCTTTGTCCTCCCCAGCATCCTTCAGGCGATGGCGAAGAAGCGCGCGCAACAGCAGCGGGCGCCCGGCGCCCCCCGGCCCGAGGACAAAGAGGCGGCTGAAGGCGAGCCCGAGTACGCCGCCGAGCAGAGCGAAATCGAGCGCTACCTCGAGAGCATCGGCGTCAAGATCGAGCGCCGCGGGCCGCCACCCGCGCGGCGCCAGCCCCCGGCGCCGCCGCCTCCCGAACCAGAGCCCGTTGTCCTTCAGCCCGTCGAGGTCGAGCCCTACGAGAGTCCCGGCGACCTCGTGGCGGAGGAAGCCCCCCCGCCACCCCCAAGGCCCGAGCCGCCGCCGGTCCGAATCGTCGTCCGCCGCGCGCCGACGCCTACGCCGCGCCCCCGGCCGCGGCCCGCGCCGGTCGAGGCCCGCGTCGAGCCTGTCGCTGTTGAACCCCTCCCAGCCGCGGCCAACGTTGTCGCAACCGTCCCTTCGGCCCCGCGGCCGCCCCTCGCCGTCCTGGGTACGCGCCCGGGCCTCTCCGACCTGCGGCGGGGCGTCGTCCTCGCCGAACTCCTCCGCCGGCCCAACTTCGAGCGGCTCCCCGTCGAGCGCGACCTCTTCTGAGCCCGGAGGCGTTTCCGAGCTTGACAGCCGGGCATGAATAGCTATAATACAGTCTTACCACCGCGGGGTGGAGAAGTGGTATCTCGTCAGGCTCATAACCTGAAGATCGCTGGTTCGAATCCAGCCCCCGCTACCAACCCGAGGCCGCTGCGCTGAGCAGCGGCCTTGTGCATGCTATCGCCTGACGCCCCCACCATTGAGACTCACGGTCGTTGTCCAGCGCGCCCCGACCTGACGTGCTCGATGGTCCTGTCGGCCCATTCGTCGCAGAAGGGGTTCTCGCCCTTGTTGCCGAGGAGCAGGCAGGGGTCCTCAAGCATCTTGTCCCAGAACAAACGCATGCATTCACGGCACTTCATGAGGCCAACCTGGGCGTCGCCGATCTTCGTCCACTTCATGATGCCGGCGTCAGCGAGGACCTTGGCAGCGCGGGAGTTTCTCTTGTAGAAGTCGCGGTAGCCCTTGGGGCTCTTCGTGACCTCGACCTCGAGGGGCTGTCCGTCGGGGCCTTTGACCAGCGCGCGCGACACGGCCATGTAGGGCATGGCCATCCAGTCCTCAACCACGTGCAGGGTGGTGTTGGTCCGGTTGTCGGTGCCGAAGAAGCAGAGCCAGGCGTCCCACTCGAAGTTCTTGCCGTAGGGGCCCACGCGGTCGAAGGTGGAGCCCTTCTCGTGGTCGGCCACGTATTCCTCGGCGCGGGCGCCGATCGCGGCAATCGAATGGGTGGGGTGCCTGGAGCGTTTGCGTTCGGGTCGCGCGAGGAAGACGTTTGTGACGCTGCCGACGCGCGAGGGCGTGGTGTCGGGGTCGAAGGCGAGCCCGACGGGGCCGTCGGGCCTGGATGGCGCGAACGTTGCGGTGAGGGCCGGGACGGCGACGAGGCCATTCGGCCCGACGGTTTCGAGGAAGGCGTCTATGACCATGTCGGCGCCACAGTTGGGGAGCTTGACGAGGTCGCGGGCAAGCCCAAGCATGCGGAGGTCGCTGTGGAACAGGACGGCGTCGCCCCCCTTGAGCCCGAGTTCGGCAAGTCCGGCCCTGATGTCGGCCTTCGTGACGGCCACGGGTTCTCCCTTTCGTGGTAGAGGTAGCTGGCTGGGAGTATGCCAGTAGCCAGCGAGGGAGTCAAGCGTGGAGAAACGCGCCAGCCTCAGGCCAAGCGGCGCCGCCCCATCAGCGAGCGTCTCCGCCAAGGTGCGCTGCGCCGGTCTTCGGCGCCGCCTCCGGTCCCACCGGCAAGGGCTTGGCCGGCGGCTCGGTACTGACTGCGCCCTCCGGGGCGCGGTTCTCAACGGGGGTGACCTGGTCGCCCTCAACCTTGTTGCCGAAGACCACGATGCGCTCGGCCTTGGGGCCGACGAGGATGCCGTCACCGTTGTAGTCCTTCACGTGCAGCCGCTTGAGCGAGACGTTGTGCGCCTGGAGGAGAAACACACCGCCGCCGCGGCAGCCGTTGAGGTGCGCGTTCTGCCCTTTGTTGCCATCAATGGCCAGGTCCTCCACCGAAGCACCCTCGAGGTGGTAGCCGCTGAGCACGGGGAAGATTGACGTGACCACGGCGTTGGCGCGGCGGCTGTAGTCGTGGTTGAGCATGCGGCTCAGGCCGAAGCGGTCCCCCTCCCGCCAGGTGAGCGAGGCGACGGTGTCGTAGAAGCCGCCGCTGCGGTCGTCGTGGATGTGGACGCCCATGCCGACGTGGAACTTGTCCGGCTCCGCGAGCGACACGTCGTAGTGGCCGTAGCCGAGGTCGGCGGAAAGACGCGAGGTGACGCTCGGCGGCTTGCGGAGGACGGTCTTCTGCCCCTCGCCCTTGACCTTCACGCGGCTCCGCAGGTGGAGGGAGTCCTCCAGGTCGTAGATGCCGGCTGGGATTTCCACTTCGCCGCCGCCCTGGGCCGCCGCACGGTCTATGGCGGCCTGAATCTCGCGGCCCGTCCGGTTCGCTGGGCTGTCCGCAGCGGCGAGCCCCACAAGGAATACCAAGCAACTCACCATGGAACCACCTCCAGACCTTCGGCTGATCGGGCGCACACCACGCCACCGGGAGAACTGCAAAGCAGAGCCCTCTAGGCGCCGAGCAGATTATCCGCTACGATGTCTTTGCGGTCAAGGTGGCCGGGGCATCGCCGCCGTCCGCCCAGGCTCGAGGCCGACCTTCGGTGGCGCAAGGCCGACGCGCTGCGCACCATTGGAGCGTGCCGCGCTGGCCTGGGCCGGCCGGGCCGCCCGCCTCAGGCGTAGGCGTCGCTGACGCTTCGGACGGCTTCCACCCAACGCGAGAGGCGCGAGGTGTCGCCTTCGACGGTCTCGATGTCCTTCAGGTGAATGCAGACGTGCAGGCCCCGGCACGCCTCCATCCCCTCGCGGATGATGCGGCGAATCCTCGCCTCGTCGAAGCCGCAGCAGACCATGTCCGTGGGATTGGGCCGCCAGGAGACGACGTAGTCCGTGCCGATCTGTTCGGCGCAGCGCCGAACGTCGGCCCTCGGGGTCACGGCGATCACGCGCAGGTTCGGTATCTGCCGCAGCATGTCGATCTTCTGCGTCAGGTCCTCGCAGCAGCCGTAGGCCACGAGGCCGAACTGGCGGAGGCCGGGCAGTTGGTATTGGAGCAGGAACTCGTCGTGCTGCCTGGGCGAGACGAGGGCGAACTCCTGGGCGGCGGCGAAGCACCACAGGTCCTTGCGCTTCCGGCCCCGCGCGTTGGGCCGAGGCCACTCCAGCTCACGCGAGTAGGGCATCTCCTGGATGCCGTGGTTGGTCAGCCCGTAGTCGCCCGCGGCCTCGGCGGCGTCCTGGGCCGCCAGCGTCGCGTCGCGGATGAACGCTGCCAGCGCGTGCAGCTCCCTGGGCGATCCGTACATGTCCAGCATCATCTGCTCGAGGCCGCGGAGCATCGTGAGATTCCACGAGATGTCGGCCAGAAAGCCCGAGTAGACGGGGCCGCGGTTCACGTCAATCTCGATCAGGTCGCCAATCGCATCCTGTAGTGGCGCAAGCTTCCGGGCGGTGGCTTCCTCGTCAATCCTGTGCCGGACCGGCTTCAGCTTGGCCACGTCGGCCCAGTCCTTGATGGCCGGCTTGTAGGCGCCGGCGCCGCCCTCCTGCGGCTTGGCCGTAAGCGCCTGCTCAACGCCGAAGAGCCGGCCCCAGCCGCCGTCCTTCACCGCCTCCTCGCCGAGCCAGGGCTCGAGGATGTAGTCGTCGCCCACGTTGTCGTGGAAGATGGCCATCCGCAGGTTGCGCTCGTGGGCGCGGAACAGGGGGTCCTGGCATCGGAGGGTGTGGTCGCCGAACACTTCACGGCACCACACGTTCCACATCCCATAGCTTGCGAGGACCAGGGGGCGGGTCTGCCGCAGGCTCAGGAGGTCGCTCCACAGCTCCCGCCGCTCGGCCTGGATGGGCTTGCTGGCCAGCTCGCGGTACTGCCTGACCAGCTCTCGCAGGACCGCTGCGTCGTTCCGGTGGTTCGTCTTCATGTGGTGCCTCGTTCGCGGCGTCGGGGCGGCCCGCGGCGTCCGGGCGCCTTCGCCACGGCGGCCGGGTTCAGGGGGCCGCGGGCTCACGGCGCCGGCGACAGCTTGAAGTGCAGCGTTCGGGGCTTGGCCGCTTCCCGGATCGCCTCGTCGGCCTGCTCGACCTTCTTGGTCAGGGCGGCCAGTTGCTCCCTCAGCTCGGGCGCCGCGCCGGCAGCGTGGGCCTTCTGGGACAGGCCCCGCCACTGCCTGACCAGGCCCCTAGGGTATCCGTTCCGAGGCGCGTGTCAAGTGCTCCTGCCCGCCAGAGCGGCCGGCAAGGGGGCGCGCGCGTGCTTTGGCACTGTCACTTCCCGTCGTTCCTCGGCGAGCGCGCGCATAGCCTCGTCGAGATCAATGTGCGCGCCCGCGGCCCGCTCCAGTTCCTCGATCTTCGGGGAGATTCCCACGAGTCCTCGCTTGAGTTTGGCGATCCGCTGATCGGCAATGGCGTTGATCACCGGGCCATCGAGCACGTCCCGCTCGCCGATCGTGATGTCCTTCATCATATCGCCGCCGCAGGCGTAGCACTCGTTGATGCTGTGCGAGCCGTCCGTCCGCGGCTTGCGCGAAGTCCTGGCCCGCGCACCCCCGGACAAGTTCGGGCGCGCTTCCTACAACGGGAACCAAATAATCTACGGCTCGAAGAGGAGCCAGCCGCGGGCCGAGGGGGAGTTGTTGGCAAGGGCGGTGACGAACCAGCCGGCCGCGTCCTGGTCGCCCTGGAACTTCATGTTGCGGACGAGGTTGAGGCGAAGCCAGGGGAATCGCTTGGGGACGATGCCCAGCTTCTTCCAGGAGAGTACAAGCTCGGCCTGCCAGAGGTCCTTGCCGTTGTCGGTGACTTTCCAGGAGGCGAGGGCCTTCTGGGGGGTCTCCCAGGCGCCGCCCGCGGCGGCCGCGATAACCTGGTAGTAGGGGACGGCGCTGGCGGGGGCGTCGCGCTCGTCGGGGTTGAGGAAGACCTCGACGGAGGGGTATTTCCATGCGGGGCAGTCGTAGGCGCTGCTCGCCTTACGGGTGGACTCGCTGAAGGCGCAGGGGTCCTGGCCCGGGCAGCGGAGGGCGATGTAGAGCTGCTCGTCGTCGTAGGCGAGGGCGAACTGCGTGGCGCCCGTGTGCGCAGCCATCGAGAGTCGGGCGAACCAGGGGCGATGGTCAACCCATTGCCAGCAGGGCTCGTCGGGCGTGCCGTCAATGGTCGGGGGCTTGGAGACACGCTTGGCCACGGCGATGCGTTCGGACAGGGCCACCATCTTCTCGACGCGGGGCAGGGACGCCCCGCCCACAATCTTACGCAAGGCCTCCTTCGCTTCGGCCGTTAGCTTGGCGGGGTCGCGCTCGCCAGCCTTGAGCCTGGCGTGAACCGCGGGCCAGATGGCGCGGTCGAAGATGTACTGGGTGGCCAGGGCGCCGCGGGCGACCTGGACGCCTTGGATGAACTTGGTGGGGTCGGCGGCGATGAGCTTGCCAGTGTAGGCGGCGAGGTCGAAGTCGGGGGCCAGCGCGTCGCCCCAGAGGAGCGCTTTGAGGACTCTGCCCGGCTCGGCCTTGTCCTTGATGAGGGCCATCGTGTTGTTGTAGGCGTGATACTGCTTCACCGTGACATCGGTGATCTTGAGGGTGGAGGCGAAGTAGTCAATCCGCTGGCCGACGACCTGGCTGTCGGCCTTGGCCTTCGCCGTGTCAAGGAGCTTCCAGAGGGCGTGCATGTCGTCGGGGAGAAACATCTCGAGCTGCTCGTCCCTGTAAAGGCCCCAGAACTTGCCGGTCTGCTTCACGCGCGAGCTGTTCTTGATCCAGGTGTTCTCCAGGAGGTCGAAGTATTGGCGCATCGGCTCGGCGGCGGGGCCGAAGCAGGCGGAGCACCACTGGGCGAGGAGCCGGTCAACGTCCTGGTTGGGGTTCCAAAGCAGCCGCTCGGTGAGCCAGGCTTTCGGGCCGTCGAGGCCGTGGTGGGAGTAGATTTCGGCGTAGAACCCGCTGAGGGGCTTCTTGTTGCCGACGTAGCGGAGCATGTCGGCCAGGCGATGGGTGTAGAGGCGCGGGACGCTGTAGCCGAGGCCGTAGAGGTATTCGTAGATGCCGATGCGGTCGAGCCGCTCCATCCAGGCATCAATCATCGCCAGGTCGGCCTTCTTGTCCTCCGCGTTCACCCAGTTGGCGCGGTTGTAGCACATGTAGACGATGAGGTTGCGCTCGACGGGGAATGAGGGCGGGAGGTCGGCCCCCGCATAGCCGAGGGTGCCGATGAAGCGGCCCGGATGGCTCTCCCGAATCGCCTTGGCTACCTTGTTGAGGAAGGCGTAGTAGCGGTTGCTCTTGGGCGACGTGCGGCCGTTGATCTCGAGCGACGGGCCGTCCATCGCCTTGCAGGCGGGGCACTCGCAGTAGCCGCCATCGGTCATCCCCAGGCTGATGCACAGCTCCTTCGGGTTCTTGTCGAAGAACTCGCGGCACTTGTGGATGACGATCTTCACCACCTCGGGGTTCGAGATGCATGGCCCCGGCCCCGCGCTGTCTGAGGTCAGGCTCCGCTTGTCGCCGACCATTGGGAAGAACTCGGGGTGGTCCTTGCCGAACTTCTCGACGGGGATGAAGCTGTGGATGTTGTGGTGGAACTTGTAGCGTCCGTGGCCCGAGACGATTCGCCACGGGATGGGCGGATGGCCGCGAAGCCACTGGCTGCTGTTGAGCGCGCTGAAGCCGCGCGAGAGGAACACCGGCTCCTCGACCCGCGTGCCGACGGGCACGAGCACCTTCTCGTGCTTCGGGATGACGGTGAAGAGTTCGTTCGGCACGTAGCTCTCGGCGCCCAGGTGCATCCGCACAAAGTCCCACTCCGCATAGGGCGAGCCGGCAAGGACGGCGAACGTAGGGGCCACGTGGACGATGTAGGCATCAGCATCGAGGGCCTTCAGCTTGTCGGCGAACA